>QMMV01000231.1 GCA_003647435.1 Deltaproteobacteria bacterium
AGTTCATGTTATTGTACCGTCCAGGCGCTGTTCTTTCTTTACGCTCGGTTATGCTCGAGTTTGAGGCGGTCTATACCGGATTGCCCGTATGCGATAATATTTTCAAAAGGCTAAAATGATACGTCTTGATATACCAGGCACGAAGATGGCATTCGAAGGGACACGGTTATGTTTATAACCAGCCTCTTTAAGCATTGGACCTATCAGGTATTTGCACCGGGGGCGATGCTTAGGAAAAAATACGAGGCCTTCAAGTCGCTATTGAGATATGACAAACGATGTCACGAATTAATGGCGGAGCTGGAAGAAATCTATTACGACAGAATCAAAGTAGACTTTAAGGCAATCGAATACAAGTATAAGGAACTTTCGAGATCCGTTTCCAACCTGGTAGATGACCTCGCCAGGATGGCTCCTACCCGTTATCTAACCTTAAGAGACTATTTTAAAAAAATCGATTTCTATATCAGGTTTCGGCTGGCTCCGGCGGAGTGTGACTTTTCCCCCCCCTTTACCCTCCCGCTGGACGAAATACCTCTGGATGCTGATACATTGGTAGGCGGCAAGGCCCGGAACCTGTCTCTTGCTGCAAGGCACCTCCGACTTCCCATACCAAAAGGCTTTGTGGTTACCACCAATGCGTTTAATTATTTGATCGAATACAATAACTTAAGGGAAGCAATTGATGAAAAGCTTTCCGGAATCGATATCAAGTCTACCACGTCTCTGAACATCATTTCCCATGAATTAGTGGATCTATTCAAAAAAGCACGGGTCCCTCCCGCTGTGGAAGAAGCCATTATGTCTTCCTTCCACGCACTCCAAGTAGTTGACAGTAAGGGGCTGAAAGTGGCGATCCGTAGCAGCGCTGTGGCAGAGGATACGGCGTTATCCTTCGCAGGACAATATCAGACTGTCTTAAATGTGGAAGAAGACAAGATACTTGATTCCTACAAAGAGGTTATCGCAAGTAAATATGGGCCGAGGGCCCTCTATTATAGAATCAACCACGGACTCTCGGACATGGAAACTCCCATGGCCGTTTTGGTCCTCGAAATGATAAAAGCAAAGGCAAGTGGTGTCATTTACACCCAAGACCTTGATGACCCCGAGTCAAACAACCTCACGATTCACTCCATTTGGGGGCTTGGAGAGTTGTTGGTGAGCGGAGAAATTTCCCCAGACATCATTAAAGTAGCAAAGGAAGAAAAACCAAGGATTTTATGGAAAACAACATGTGTTAAGCCTGAAGAGATGGTTTTTTCGGAACACAATCCAACGGAAATCATTCCTGTTGGTGATGACAAAAAGCGCGCCCCATCCCTCGATGATGCCCCGGCGCTCATTCTGGCCGGGTGGGGAATCAGACTTGAGGCGTTTTACAAACAACCTCAGGATATCGAATGGTGTATGGATCAGGAGGGGCGCCTCTTTTTACTGCAATCAAGACCGCTCAGGACGGGACACGCCGGCTCTGATGCCTTCGAATACACCATAGAAGAGATTAAGAATCCAATACTTGTCTCGGGAGGTGAGAGGGCATCTTCGGGAATCGGGGCCGGGAAGGTCTTCATGATCCACACAGAGGCAGACCTTCGAGATGTCCCCAAGGGAGCCGTTCTCGTAGGCAGGAACCCATCCCCTCGCTATGTCGAAGTCATGGGCAAGCTAAGCGCCGTGGTCACAGATGTCGGCAGTACCGCCGGCCATTTCGCATCTGTTGCCCGTGAATTCGGTGTTCCTACACTGGTGAACACCCGTTTTGCCACTGCCAAGCTGCCCCACGGGCGGGAGGTTACTGTATACGCGGACGGCAAAGTCGTCTATGACGGGATTGTCGACTCGTTGCTAAAGGCCTCCCGTGCAAGAAGGGATTTGCTATCAGAAAGCCCGCTTGTCCGCAAGCTGAAATCGGCCATCAGTTATATCTCGCCCTTAAACCTTGTTGATCCAAAGGCCCCGAATTTTGCCCCTGAAGGTTGCAAGACTCTCAATGACATCATCAGGTTTTGTCATGAAAAGGCTGTACAGGAGATGTTCTACGTCAGTGAAAGGCGCGTAGGGAGGATGGGAGGTGCCAAAAAGCTCCTTACGCGGATACCGATGCTATTTTATGTACTCGATGTAGGCGGAGGTCTGAAGGAAAAGCCGGCGGATGAAAAGGTAGTCAGAATCGATGATGTGGCAAGCGCGCCCATGAAAGCTGTCTTTAAAGGCTTGAGTCATCCTGGTATAAGTTGGGGGGACTTTACACACTTTGACTGGGCAGAATATGATAAAATGGTTATGAGCGGCGGAGTTATCAGCCCGGATTCGCAAATCTTTGCAAGTTACGCAGTGCTTGCCGACGATTATCTCAATCTTAATTTGCGATTCGGATATCATTTTGTCATTCTCGACACCATCTGCGGGGATCGGCCAGACGAAAACTATGTCTTGCTCCGGTTCTCGGGCGGCGGCGCCGACTTCTACAAAAGGTCTTTAAGGGCCGAGTTCCTGAGACGGGTTCTGCAGCATTTCGGGTTTAACGTAAACAAAAAAGGCGAACTTGTGGATGCCGAGTTGAAAATGGATGATAAGAAAACAATGGAAGACAAATTGGACATGATCGGTCGTCTTCTTGGAACAACAAGGCTGATGGATATGTATCTGAAAGATGCATCAATGGTCGAACGTTTTGTGCAAGATTTTCTGAAGGGACGCTACCATTTTGGTACAGTGGGGAAAGGCTCCACTAAGTAGCGGAAATGGTTGACGAAACACAATATGCTGTCGGAATTCGGGAATACTGAACCATGTCTCACTACCAGCTTACGTGGATAACACCCGATCTGGCCGTTGGCTATGCGCCGATGTCTTATGCCGAACTCGACTCCATAAGGGAACAGGGAATTGATGCCATTGTCAACCTTTGCGGAGAGTACTGCGATCTACATGAGATTGAAGAAAAAGCCGGCTTTGAGATCTATTATCTTCCTATACTCGAGGAGTGCGCACCTGACATGGAAGATATGGAAAAGGCCCTTGCCTGGCTCGATGAGGCGATCTATCTTGGTAAAAAGGTTTTGGTTCACTGCCGTTTCGGAATCGGCAGAACAGGAACCTTCGTGACAGCCTACCTCCTCAGGAGGGGACTCGGCATGAAGGTCGCATCCAAGAAACTGAAGCACACGAGTGCAACCCCAATGAGCTATGCCCAGTGGAGACTTTTAAAAAAATATGGCAAAAAATCTGGCGTCTTAAAGTTAAGAGAGCCCTCACTCGAAAGTAGAAATGTTGTTGATTTAACTCCCTTTTTTACAGATTACGAGGCAGTAGTTCATAAAGTAGATGAAGAAATCAAAGAGGCAAGAAAATCGCTCGGGGATATCCCGAGCTGTGGGCTTGAAACAGACAGATGCTGTTTCGAATATTTTGACCTGGAACTGATAGAGGTCATTTACCTGCACAACACGGTGAACAGGACCCTTAAAAGCTATCTCAGAACGGAAATAATCAACAAAGCTGTGAAAGTCTGCAAGAAGACAAGAGAGATCGTGCGCCTGCTGGGTGAAAAAGCTAATGACTCCAAAGAGGGTAAAAGGAAGCTGGCCGAGGCTTACGCCAGGGAAAAGATCCTGTGCCCTTTCAGCTCGGAAGCAAAATGCAGATTGTACGAACACAGACCGATAAGATGCAGGTTGTACGGCATTCCCGCTAACTTTGTCGATACCGACCTGATCAATAACACCCTTTTTGAGATCTCCCGAGACGTCTTTTTTGCATTTTCCGGGTCCCTCCTTGAAAAAGGCACATTGTCATTTTCCCTGGCCGAGACTGTTTCAGGCAAATTTGTTCAGGAATACTTTTACTATTTGGCTTCTATAGCAACAGCTGAAAATCATTAGCCTTTAAGGACACCGGCCACCTTTTCCTCCAGTTCTTCCTTGTCTATGGGTTTTACACAGTACTCGCTTGCCCCAAGCTTCAACGACTCCCGTGCCGTCTCAAGGGTAGGATAACCGGTAAGCATAATGGCTCGGATTGACGGATCTATCTTTTTGAGTTCCTCCAACACCTCAACACCACTCATCTTTTTTAATTTGATATCTAAGATGGCAAGATCTATCTTATTGGAGCGAGCATAATCTATGGCCTCTTCCTCCTCTGTGAAGGGAAAAACCTCATGCCCCTTTTTCTGCAAAATTTTCTTAACGAGTATCACCGCATCTAAGACATCATCTAACACCAGTACTTTTGCCATCCCAGGTTTCCTCCCCCTCGTTTTTAGGCCGTCTATCTTCTAACACAGGCAAATGTATTGTGAAAACGGTGCCTCGGGCAGC
>QMMV01000232.1 GCA_003647435.1 Deltaproteobacteria bacterium
AGGAATTGCGTCCACTTGAAATACAGCCTGTCATTACGGAAGTACTGGGGTTTTTGAGATCCTCGCTTCCCGCTACGATTGAAATCGTTTCTCACATAGATAATGACTGCGGTTTAATAATGGGTGATGCGACCCAAATCCACCAGGTTATAATGAACTTGTGTACCAACGCATACCATGCCATGGAAGATACAGGCGGCAGGATTGAGGTTGATCTGAGCCGTGTTGAATTGACAGCAGATGATTTGAGCGGAATGCACATAGAACCCGGCTTATATCTTTGTCTGAGGGTAGCAGACAACGGGCACGGCATCGAGGAAACTGTTATAAATAAAATCTTTGATCCCTATTTTACCACAAAGGAAAAAAACAAGGGAACCGGTTTGGGCCTTTCTGTGGCGCATGGGATTGTCGAAAGTCATGGAGGAGATATCAAAGTTGTCAGCAAACCTGGAAAGGGAACAGAGTTTAGTGTATATCTCCCTGTAGCAGGGGAGGATTCTATTTTATCGGAAAAAGCAGCAGGCGATATATTGCCAGGTAACCATGAGCACGTTTTACTGGTTGATGACAAGCCAGAAGTGCTTAAGATAGAACAACTGATGCTTGAGCGTCTTGGCTATCAAGTTACTGCTCGAAACTGCAGTTTAGAGGCAATGGAATTATTCCGCACAAAACCGGATAAGTTTGATGTGGTTATAACCGACATGACGATGCCGGATATGACGGGTGATAAATTAGCCGGTAAAATAAAAAGAATTCGTTCTGATATTCCTGTTATCGTATGCACCGGAGTCGGTTTTGAAAGGAGGTCTCCGGGAAATGCGCATTTCACGGACATTAGTGCGTTTATCATGAAACCTGTGACCTTAGAGAAGCTTTCAAAGACCCTTAGAAAAGTATTGAACAAGGAATAACTTGGCTCGCTTCGCTCACAATTGGAATAATGGAATGGTGGAATCGTGGAAGATTGGGTTCAAGAGGATTTTATCCTGGTTCCGATGCTCTGCGTCGGAACCTCTTTTTTGTTGTACATCATTCCACTGTTCCATCATTCCATTATTCCCTGAGCGAGTTTGCAATAGGGCTAATAAATATCTATGATGTCAGTAGGTTGTAGCAACTCCGAGATACCAAATTAACCTTTGGGTATCACTTTTGAACTTAATATAACCGGTAATACCGGTAGTGTTAATACCTTTTTCAGAGATGAAATAACCCACAATCTACAGATCATATGCTCATCTGATTGCCAAAAACGACGATACCGGCCTTTATCTGATCGAAAAGCCGAGGCACACCTTCAAATTCACCCTGAATCTAGAATGGAAAGACTTCGGCCTGATACACAAAGGGACTTACACTTCGTCTTGCTTTAGCGACTCGGCCAATACCATGGAGATACCAGGCCGGAATATAGGTGATATCCACGGGGAGCGCCCCTGGAAAGATTTGCTGGTCTACGGTGCTCAGGTGTTGAGCAAATCTCTGATAAGAACCAGCTCTTTTCTGACCTCTTCAAGGGTAGCGCGGTAATTCTCGGTGGTGGCAGGCGGATGGGCTTTCTTGGATTGCTGCAGATATTGTTTTGCCCCAGCTATGGTATATTTTTTTTCGTAAAGCAGGTCTTTAATTTCCAATATTTTTTCTATGTCACGCTTCCTGTAAAGCCGCTGACCCGAGCGGGACCTGGAAGGCTTGAGGAGTGGAAACTCCGTCTCCCAGTATCGGAGTACATACGAATCAAGACCGGTTATGGCGCTTACCTCGCCAATTTTAAAATACCGCTTATCTGGTATCTCGGTCCCCTTCAGTGTCATTGATTCGCTCTTTCAACACCTGGCTCGGCTTAAACGTGACAACCTTGCGGGCAGGGATTGTGATTGCCTCACCTGTTTGCGGATTCCTCCCCTTTCGCGGCTTTCTTTCACGGACTGAAAACCTTCCAAAAGAGGAAATTACAACCGGCTCCCCGCCAGCAAGAGATCTCTTTATCAGTTCAAAGGCCGTATCAACAATGGCGGCGGTCTCCCGCTTTGGCAGGCCGATTTTTCCGTAAATTGCCTCAACAATCGATTTTTTGTTCATCTTGTGAAGCTGTCTCGTCTATCGGTTGTGCTCATCGCCCTTGGCCGGCAGTTGAGCCCTGAATTTCTCCACTACCTTGTGTGTAAGCTTTTCATGAACCTGGTTTACCTCATTATCTGTCAGGGTTCTGTCGAAAGACCTGTAGGTAAACCTCAAGGCCATGCTCTTTTTCTTCTCCGGGATGGGTCGTCCTTTATACACATCAAAGATTTGTACAGCCTCCATAAGCGGCTCACCTATAGCATATATGAAATCAAGTACATGCTGTGCCTCTACAGCATCATCTATGATGATAGCCATGTCTCTAATAGTGGAAGGAAACTTAGAAATAGGTTTTGCAACCTTTTTTTCTCTTATATGGGCAAGCAACCGATCAAAGTTCAAGTCAACACAATAAGCCGTTTGTTTCAGGTTATAGTTCCTCAATACCAAAGGGGCGAGTTTGCCGGAGGAATCCTGCTTTTCCCCGCCTGCATAGACCTCAACAGCATATCCCGGCATAAGATACGGAGACTCGTGCGACTTCAAGGGGGTAAATTGCACCTTTCCAACATCCAATCCTGCACATATAGCCTCTACAACGCCCTTGATATCATAAAAATCGACCTTTGTTTGCTTGAAGTGCCATGTTTTACTATACCTTGCCCCCGTCCATAGCCCTGCAATCGCCTCTTGTTCTATCGGGAGCTCGTCCCTGCCGGTGTTGAGGAAGATCTTCCCAAGTTCGAAAATCCTCAGATCCTCATTTTGCTGAGCCATATTGCGATACATTGTCGACAGCAGACCCGGAAGCAGCGAAGTTCTCATAACAGATTGATCTTCGGTGAGCGGATTTAGTATGCTTACCATCTGCCGTCTGGGATCTTGCTCGGCGAGCAGCAGTCTGTCACAGTCCTCTCTTGCGATAAAACTATATGTTATAACCTCTGAAAACCCGCAGCCTACAAGGATTTGCCTGAGTTTATCCCGAAGTTCGAGCCTTCTATTTTTCTTGCTCCCGACAACTTCCGATACAGGATGAGTCAAAGGAATGCGGTCGTATCCTTTCAGGCGGGCCACCTCTTCAATGAGGTCTTCAGGACGCTTCAAGTCGACACGAAATGTGGGAGGTCTCACTCTCAAGCGGTCTTCGTCCAGCGACTCTACGTTCAGTTCTATCGATTTCAAATAAGATTCAACCTCAGATTGGCTTAAACGGGTACCCAGCAGCCTGTTGGTTCGCTTCACACTCAGGTCTATCACCCTTTTTCTTATTGGCGTAGGATATGCATCGATGACACCAGCCGCAAGTTCCCCACCTGTTAGCTGAACCATGAGCTGAGCTGCACGGTCGAGGGCTTTTCTTATCCCTTCAGGGTCCACGCCACGTTCAAAGCGATGTGAGGATTCAGTACACAAGCCAAGCTGATTGCTGCTGCGCCGGATACTGATTGGATTAAAATACGCACTTTCGATGAGCACCCTCGTGGTGTTGTTTTCGATCTCAGATTCCAGTCCGCCCATGATTCCGGCCAGGGCCACCGGCCTTTTACCATCACAGATCATGAGCATGTCAGCAGTTAGTTGGTGCTCTGTGCCATCCAATGTGGTGAAGCACTGGCCCTCTGTCGCTGTTTTTACAACGATACGATGCTCTGCAAGACGATCAAAATCAAAGGCATGCAGCGGTTGGCCCATTTCCATCATGACAAAGTTGGTTACATCCACCACATTACTGATGGTGCGCAACCCGACAGAGTTCAATCTGTCCTGAAGCCAGAAAGGAGAAGAAGAAATCTTTACATCTGAAAGCACCCTTGCGGCGTAGCGTGGGCAGTGATCCGGCGTTTCTATAGTCACCGAGGTAAGCTCTTCTATGGGCGTTCGTCCGGGAGGCACATCCACAGCAGGATATTTTAAGGCAGTTTTTAGAATAGCGGCCACCTCGCGGGCTATCCCAATGATACTGAGGCAATCGGAGCGATTTGGTGTGAGGTCAAACTCGATAACCGTATCAGAAAGCCCGAGCGCGGTGGCAATCTTGCTTCCAGGCACACATTGCTTCGGCAGCAAAAGGATGCCGGAACGGTCTGTTCCAAGAGCAAGTTCTCCTTCAGAGCATAACATCCCCTCTGAGAGTTGCCCCCGGATATGTTCGACCTCAATTGTAATGCCCGAAGGAAGCTGCGTTCCAGGCAGTGCTACGGGTACAATATCACCTTTGTTGATATTTGTGGCCCCGCATACGATAGAC
>QMMV01000233.1 GCA_003647435.1 Deltaproteobacteria bacterium
CTGAGAGCGTTAGCGAGCGTTAAGAAAGAACAGTTAAGCAACAAACCTATGCTTTAGCCTAACTGATGTTGGCAACCAGTTCATGTTATTGTACCGTCCAGGCGCTGTTCTTTCTTTACGCTCAGTTACCTGCCTGCCGGCAGGCAGGGGCTCGAGTTTGAGACGGTCTCCAATCGGATGTCCTGTCCGTTCCGTGTGTCTGTTTTTTAAAGGAGCTAAAGTGTTACAATAATGCCAATATATTGTGGGAATTCCGCTGCGTAGATTCAGGAGCCAATAGACATGCGTCCTATCATAGGAATCACCATGGGAGATCCTGTAGGCATCGGGCCTGAAGTGATCCTGAAAGCACTCTCCAAGAAAGAGCTGTATGAAATCTGTCGTCCCCTTGTCTTTGGGGATGTCCGGGTCATGACTCGGACAAATGAATGGCTGAAAACCGGCTTGGGTATCCGACGTCTTGAACGACCTGAGAGTGGACTCTATGAACCCGGAACTGTAGATATCGTGGGGCTTTCTGATCTTGGAACGAGCGAAGTAAAATATGGACATCCCACGCAAGCAACCAGTCGTGCCATGGTTAGATATATCATTGAAGCTGTGGACTGGGCCATGGAAAGCCGCATCGATGGCCTCGCTACGTGTCCTATCAATAAGATGGCCATGCATAGCGCCGGCTTTGATTATGAGGGACACACAGAGTTGCTTGCACAGCGGACCAATACCTCAGACTATGTCATGATGCTGGCGGGACGAAAGCTCAGGGTAGCTCTTGTAACCATCCATCTTCCTTTAAGCCGGGTTTCCAGAAAACTTACGATTCGAGCGGTCTTAAAAACCATTAGGATCACGGAGGAGGCCCTTAGAAATTCTTTTGGCATCCACAGGCCAAGACTTGCAGTGGCAGCCCTGAACCCACATGCCGGCGAGCGTGGTTTGTTTGGAGACGAAGAGATACGCATCATCTCTCCGGCCATTCGCCGGGCTGCGGCGGCTGGAATAGATGTATCCGGCCCATACCCACCCGACACACTGTTCTACTGGGCTTTACAGGACAAGTGGGACGCAATCGTGGCCATGTATCACGATCAGGGTCTTATTCCCTTCAAGATGGTTCATTTTTCCGATGGTGTGAACACCACGCTCGGCCTGCCGATTGTGCGCACATCTGTTGATCACGGCACGGCATATGACATCGCGGGCACCGGGAAGGCTGATCCCCATAGCCTCATGGCTGCAATACGGATGGCTGCTCATCAGGCAATCACAAGGATCAAATCGAGAGGATGACTGCTGCACCGGCGAACAACCCTTTTTGATAGGCAGCGTCCACCCTACTTCCTCGGGCACTGTTTACCCCGCAAGAATGCCACATCGGTTGCCATAGGGGTGATAGATTGAAAAATCTCCCGCTTTTGCACACGGGGTCGAATGGGCTTCCAACGGAGTTTACCGAAAACGAAGCCTGTAAAGGTCGATCACATAGGTCTGATCCTGGGATCGTAAGGTGGTAGAATTCTTTTGAATGTAGAAATCATCCTTTAGCATATTGAAAAACTTCAGCGGCGACCTTCTGGTGACATCCCCGGCCAGAAATATTGTCCCATCGGGCAGCAGCAAGCTTTTAAACAATTGCATAAGCGGCTCGAAAAGCTTTTCAGTATAAACTACTTCTGACCCGATGATATAGTCGTACCTGTTCCTGGTAGTTAGGTGTTCCCAGTCCAAAAGCGCAAACCTGACACCCTTTAGATTATTTAAGGCCGCATTTGCCCGGGCGAACTTCAGTGCCTCCGCGTGATGATCCGTAATTGTTACCCGGTGCCCAAAGGCTGCGGCAAAAATACCAGCTACGCCCATACCTGCCCCGATCTCGACCCACTCCCTTTTTTTGTCTTTCTGGATAGAAGACAAAAAATTGGCCAGAACAACAGAAGCCTCCCAGATCTTGAGCCAGAACGGAAATTCTGCCGAGCCGGTCTCGCCCAGATGAACCCCCTCAAGGGCGCCATCTATTTTGTTTGCCTGCAGGAATTTCAATCTTTTGCCAGCCACAGCAATCTCCGTAATCGAGGTGCTGTATTGTTTTTGAAGCTCTTCCAGAATATTTCTCATGCTTTCCACCTTCCAATATTCTCCTAATCGACTTTGCCCAGGACTGATTTCACCTTTCCATGGCTGGATATTTTTTTATCCCTTCTGTCATCAATCTTAATGGAAGTCACGACACGGAGCGCCCCGGCTTGAAATGGCACCTCGTGCATCTTCAACATCGCCTCAAAGAGGGCTTTGGGGTCTCCCTCAATAATGGTGCCCATGCTGTGGAGTTCGTATGTCAGCTTCGAGTCTTTCAAAACTTCAAGGCATGAGGCCACATACCTGCTCAAGCTGGCAGATGCTGTGCCGATCGGAATAATGCTAATCTCTGCTATCGCCATCACATCCTCCTTTTTATGTATCCATCCGCGCAAGACGCTCAGCCCCCAAACGCATAGGCCAGAATACGGCCAGGGCATTGAGGACAACCACCAAAACAAAAGAGCCTCCAATCCACACCCACTGGATCAAGGAGAGCGGATGCCCCCGCGCTTTTGCCATAAAAACAGTATAGACGGGACCCGCTTCAAGTACAATGACAGAGCCAATAAATGCAACGCAAAGTATCATAAAAAGCACACCACCAAAGCTTGTACTCAGCTCGGCGATATTCTCCACCCGAAAATTCGGATACGCTGCGCCCAATCCAATTCCCATAGCTGTAATGCCAAACACCATGAGGAAGATGGTTATTGTGGAAAGCCCCATCATAAAGTCGGTAACCGAAAGAAACATGTTTGAAAGCACAACGAGCGTTTCCGACAACAAAAGGAGCGGCCAGAAACAAGTAAAAAACTTGACCCAAAGAAAGGTCTTCAACTTTATCGGCGCCGATCTTATAAGCCAAATGGCCTGGCCCTCAGCACTTACAGCAGGAAATACAAAACGAACTGCAACGGCGGAAAGTACAAGCCCGGCAAGACCCATGTTCAAGAAAGAAAGGATGTTTTGAAGATAAAACGCCTCGATAGGTGCATCCTCAATCGGTAATACCTTGAAATTGTATAGATAAACAACCATCAGTGCCCCCAACAGAAAAAGCTGTGACCACTGGGTATTGTCCCTGAAAAAGCTTTTGACGTCTTTGGAAAGAAGTCCAGCAACTTTTCCAGAAACCGGCAGGATCTTCGTCCACCCTCCCTTCAGATCTCTGGATCTGGTGCGGCGCCACCGACGGGCAACTTGAGCCTTCGAAACACCCTTGAAGTATAGTACACGAGCCAATTTTGTTTCCACAAAAATCACAGAGAGTGCGCCGGTTACGGAAAGTCCCAGATAGAACAAGACCCCAGTCTTCTGGCCGATCAATAACGGCCATAGGGCCTTGAGTGTCCACGTACTCGGAAGAAATGGGGAACCTGGAGCCTTGAGAGAAGCAAGATAAAGGGCTACGGTAGCCACGGCATCAGGGTTGACGAGCCTTTCCGGCCGCATGAAACGAATCACAAGGTATAGCAGCACAACAAGAACGATTGAAAGTATTACAAAGACATCACGCATCCGGCTGGCCGGAAGGCAAATTACCCCAAATAATACAATCAGCGTGCCCAGGGCAGAGGCCACCAAGCACAATGGAGGCAAAGACAAAGCTACAACTGCATAAAAAATAAGACCTGCATGATAGACCAGACCGTAGGCCAAAAAGACGGGAAGACCAAACACAAGTACCATCCAGGAGCTATTAAATGTGCATTCAAGCCACCGAGCCAGAAAGACCTTTTCAACTGGAACCGGCGCTGCGTGTAGGAGGGCAAGGTCTTTTGAAAGATATAGCCCGGAAAGGGCGGTCAGGATGCTGCTATATATCAGGATCGCAAAAAATGTTACAAGAACCATTGAGAGAAGTTTCCGTGCCAGAATATCGCCGAACCCTTCAACACCTTGAAAGTAACACAGCACACGATAAACGCCGATAAAGATACCCATCCAAAACAGAAAGCCCCCGATGGCAAGGAGGGTTTTTACCAGGCCCCTGCCTCCAAACCGCCCGCTCAGGCGATGTTTAAAACCGAGGAATTGCGGTTCAAGCAATGTAAGAACAGTTCTCACGACTCGCCGCCCTTGACAAAAAGAGGAAAACTTTTGTATAAAAAACTGGTATCAGTTTAGCTTTTTGAAAATATTATTGCGGACAGGCCATCCGATTGGAGACTGGCTCACTGTCTGAGAGCATTACTGAGCGTTGAGAAAAAACAGTATCCTGGATATTCACCCTTGAC
>QMMV01000234.1 GCA_003647435.1 Deltaproteobacteria bacterium
AAAAAACAGACATACGGAGCGGACAGGCCATCCGATTGGAGACCGTCTCAAACTCAGACAGTGAGCCAGTCTCCAATCGGATGGCCTGTCCGCAATAATATTTTCAAAAAGCTAAACTGATACAAAATATGTAACTACTCAGGTTCACAGTTCCACGGTTCAAGGTTAAAAAACAAAGACAAGAAAAGCAACCACGAATCTTTGAACCTGTCAACCTTATGCATCTTGAAAACATTGCCATGCGCAAAAAATACGAATTTATAGATCATACGGCAGATACGGGGTTCAAGGCATACGGTGCAACCTGCGAAGACCTGTTTGCCCACGCAGCAGAGGCCCTCTTTGAAGTCATCGTGGATCGAGATAGCCTCGGTGAGAAAGAGGAAAGGGTTATAGAGGTGGAAGCCGATGCCCTGGATAATCTTATGGTCAACTGGCTGGGTAAGCTTCTTTTCATGTTCGATACCGAAGGACTCCTGTTAAAAAGGTTTGCCGTCCGAATCGTGGCGGATTATCATATAAGAGCGATTGTGGTGGGAGAAATTTTCGACCCTGCCAGCCATGAGATCAAGACAGGCATCAAGGCGGTTACCTACCATAAGCTCTACGTAAGGAAAAACAACAGCATCTGGGAGGCCCAGGTTATTCTTGACTTATAGCCTCGGACACGAGACAGGACAAAGTGATTAAAACCGAATTTCGCAATGGCCGGAGTAGCACTGACTATTCCTCACCCTTGCCAGATCCGCGTTGAAAGGAGCGGTCACCATGTCAAATGATATAGAAATAAAAAAACTGGACGATTTTCGCTGGCTTCTTCCTAAAAAGGGAAAAATGAGAACCGAGGGGCTTGTCTATGCGGACGAGGCCATGATGACCGAGGTTAGAAAAGATGCAAGCCTTGAGCAGGTGGCCAATGTGGCCTGCCTGCCCGGGATCGTGGGCCGCTCTATGGCCATGCCGGACATACACTGGGGATATGGATTTCCCATAGGCGGCGTTGCGGCTTTTGACATGGAAGAGGGCATCATCTCTCCGGGCGGGGTTGGCTACGACATCAATTGCGGCGTGCGCCTGCTGCGCTCCGCTCTGACCGTAGGAGACATAAAAGACCAGATTCCTGCGCTTGTAGAGGCACTCTTTAGAAACGTCCCCTGTGGTGTGGGGTCCAGGCGCAAGGACCTGAGACTTTCCACCCAGCAACTGGACGAGATCCTTTTGAAAGGAGCCAGGTGGGCCATTGCTCACGGCTACGGGAGCAGCAACGACTTGCAACACATTGAAGAGGAAGGGAGCATCGGGGGGGGCAACCCCGAGTATGTCTCCGCTGAGGCACACAAGCGGGGGGAAACCCAGCTCGGAACACTCGGCTCAGGTAATCACTTTGTGGAAATTGGTTACATCGAGGAGATTTACGACGAAGCGGCCGCCAGGGGCATGTCGCTGCGCGAGAGACAGGTAACCGTCCTTATACACACGGGCTCCCGCGGCCTGGGGCACCAAGTTTGCGATGATTACATCAAAGTGCTCCTTGCAGCTTCTTCCAAATACAACATAGAACTGCCGGACAAGCAACTCTGCTGTGCACCCATTACATCCGGAGAAGGCCAGCGGTATCTTGCGGCGATGGCTTGCGCGGCGAATTTTGCCTTTTGCAATCGCCAATTAATCTCGCACTGGGTGAGAGAGACATTTCAGGAGGTACTACAGACAGGGCCAAAAGACCTCGGGCTCGATCTTGTGTATGATGTCTGCCATAATATAGCCAAAATTGAGACACACGAAGTAAATGGCAAAAGGCGCAGGCTGTGCGTCCATCGCAAAGGAGCCACCAGAGCCTTTCCTCCCCATTCTCCGCTTATACCGCAGGACTACAGAGAGATTGGGCAGCCAGTCCTCATTCCCGGAGATATGGGCCGGTATTCTTATGTGTTGGTCGGCACCGAGACCGCTTTGAAAGAAACCTTTGGGAGCACGTGCCATGGAGCAGGCCGGTTGCTGAGCAGGCATCAGGCCAAAAAAGCGGCAAAGGGAAGGCCAATCATTCGGGAGCTTCAAGATCAAGGCATTTATGTTCGAGGCGCCGGCAAAGGGACAATCAAGGAGGAGATATCCGAGGCATATAAAGATGTGAGTGATGTTGTCAGCGTGGTCCATAAAGCAGGTATAGGCAAAAAAGTGGCAAGGCTAAAACCCATGGGCGTAATTAAGGGATAAACCAGAGATACTAAACTTATTACTCAGGGCATAAAATTGTTTACATGCCATGCCAAAAAACACAAGGGTTATGGGGCTTTTCTTTTGTTCCAAGGCTCCCGGCCTGGTCTTTTCAGTGACTTATCCATGGGGGATTCTTGCCCACCTCCGCATTCCCCTCGACAAGCTCGGGGCTGCGGCTTCCCCCGCGGATAAGTCACGAAAAGGACGGCGGCCTCCCGCCAGTCACATCAGAAAGGCCCGATAACCCGTAAAGATGTAAACAATCTATTGCTCCCCTTAGTAAGTAAGCATCTTATGAAAAGATCTCTCGCGATAGCCCTGCTGGTATTGCTTGCCGCGCTGGTGGCTATAAGCTATATGGCCAAGAGACCAAAGCCTAAGACGCCTGTAATAGTTCTTCCAGAAAAAATAAGTTTTTTCTTCACCGATCCCCTAAGGCCTGAAAATCCATCTCATTGTATAGACACTATATTGATCGGGGCTATTGACGCATCCACCCGGTGTATAGATGCTGCTATATATGGATTTGACAGGCCCAACATCTTAAATGCTTTTCTTCGCGCCCATCAAAGAGGAGTAGTTATCAGGATAGTCACAGAGAAAGACATCTATGATAATCCTCGATATCGGCCAACCTATCAGGCTATGCAAGAGGCGGGCATTCCAGTTAAACTGGACAATAATGTCAGTAAGTACGAGTACTTAATGCATAACAAGTTTATCGTGATAGATAGACACCGGGTATGGACGGGATCGTGCAATCTGACTTACGCGGGTTTTACATATAATGGCAACGACGCAGTCCTTATAGACTCAAGAGACCTGGCTGAAGCTTATACCTTAGAATTTGAGGAAATGTTTCTTTACAATAGATGGGGCGAGCGAAAATCCGACAACAATGAAGAACTCTTTTCCATAGGTGGCAAAAAGGTAGAGCTTTATATCTCTCCATCTGACATGGTGGAGACTCAAGTCATAAAAAAGATTGATTCGGCCCGTTCAAGTATCTTCCTGGCAATGTTCTATCTGACGAATGATCACATCTATACCGCCATAAAACGAGCAATAGAAAGGGGCGTTACAGTAAAAGCCGTGCTTGATGAAAGAGGGGCAAGCAATAATCACTCTGAGGCACTCAAACTGGTGAGGAATGAAAATGGAGTAATCGATGCTCTTTCCGGATTGGTCCATCACAAGTTTTGTGTGATTGATAAAGACGGGCCTGATCCAATTGTGATCACCGGCTCTGCAAATTGGTCACGTGCGGGTATGAATTACAACGATGACAACACTTTAATTATCCATGACAGATCTGCTGCTGACGCATATTTTGCTCAATGGTGCAAGCTTTGCGATGATGCCACTTGTCTATACCCACATTCTGCCGATATCAGTCCGCCTGAGCCCCCAAGAGTAACCTATCATCATTATAATCGAGGGCCATGCCATGCCAGGATAGAATGGAATACCTCACAGATTGCAGCTACATCCTATAACCTGTACAGGTCCGAAACCCCGGATGGCCCATATGAACTTGTCGCAAATATTTCAAAGAAAGAGGCTCTAAAGTCTTCAGACTATCAAAAAGCAGAAGAAAAAGATGGCATGGAAGGTTCCTATTATGCGCATTATGATGATTTTGATGTTTCCCCGGGGATTACCTATTACTACGTACTCACTACCTTGGTCGGGGATATAGAGAGTTCTTATTCCAATGTATACTCCGAAAAGATTCAACCAGCCCCGGCAGCCCCGAACACCTTCTCTTTGAGATGGTCGACAGCGAATCAATAGCTGCTGTTTGAGCCTCTGAGGCTGGGAAGCTTGCCCAAGAATGCGCCTCCACGTCATTTTGCCCTCTTCGGTTTTGTCATTTCGAGCTAAGCAAGAAATCTTAAATCTAAACCGATACGCTATCTTTTGGGGTAACGGCCCACTATAGGGATTGCTTTATCACACTCGGGGCAGGTGTTTTTAGCCGTTATGTTGTATGCCCTTATGTCAAAGATATATCGGTCAATTAAGAGCGCACCGCAGTTGGGACAGTAGGTATTTTCATACGGGTGCCCGGGAACATTACCGAGATAGACATAT
>QMMV01000235.1 GCA_003647435.1 Deltaproteobacteria bacterium
CTCGTATCCAGCGCGTCGCAGTGCATCGACAAGGGTCGCCCAGCCAAGCGTGGTCTTGTGGGCATATACGACGACCAGGATACCGCCTGGCTTGGTGATGCGATGGGCTTCCTTCAGCGACTGGAACAGCATCTCCTCGTAGCAGACCCGCCCCCTCTGCTTTCCACCCTGCCGGTAGGCGGCTGCGACACACTCTTTCTTCTTCGGTGTCAATTGCCCTGCAAAGTGCTCAGGGTACAGGAAACCGATAGCCGGTCGCAGCCAGACGTAACACACATCGGAAAGCTCCGAGTAGCTTTCATTGTCGTAGTAAGGTGGATCGGTGATCACCGCATCGAAGATTCCGTTATCATACGGTAACTCTGTGGCTGAACCACGGATGACCTTGGCCGGGTTGTGGAATTGCCCTTCCCGACGGACTGTCGCGGTTATAAATGCAAGTTGACTCAAGGCATCACCTGAGCCGCCGCCAAAGATGTTGACCTCAGGGAAATCCCAGGTCATTGCGAATCGTTTCATTGAGGTAAGGCTTTCAATTTTTTCCCCGGCATTGTTCCATCTCGCTAATCCATTACACCGGTCGGTCAAGCGGCTCAACCAGAGCCCTAAGTACGTGGTAATCGCTTTGGCCAGTTCCCGATCCAAACCTTGGGCAAGCATTTTCTGGTGGGCGCGGCGCACCTCCCGCGCCATCGTCAAAAGGATGTACCGCTGACGCGGCGTGAACGCCTGGCGGAAGGTCCGGATGCCGTATAGATAGCTTTTCCCTGTCGTAAGGCCTGCGTTGCCGGTCGGGGGAATCTCTTCGTCGAGACTGCTGAGCCCAAGTTCGCGTTCGATCCCTGCCGCCCTATCCTCGGATATGGCCTGATGTTTGGCCTCACCGTTTGCAAGGGACTCATCCACCAAATACACCTTACCGGGACCATCGGGGTTGAGTGCGATCACACACATGAGCTGCTGGCCGAATCCATGTTCCTCTCCGTATTCCCGGACATAGGGGCCGTCGAGTGTGCTCTGACAGAAGGGGCATATCGTGGATGAGCCTGTGCTGCCTTGTGATGGGTCAAACCCAAGCCCGGCTTCGGAGGGTGATTCAACGACCCGAAAATGCACCACTCGCTTGGTCATATCTGGGACCGGCTGCAGGGCCACGTATCCGGATGGCTTCTTCCGAAGCCACGTTTGCCTGTAGAGCGGCACGGTTCCCTTGCATTGTGGATTCGGACAGGGGATAGTTCGAGTCCAGTAATAGGCAACAACCGAATATTCTTCAATGTTCGGGTTGCGATCCCTATTGTCTCCAAAGGTCTGTTGGACTGCGTGGGGTTGATTTCGCACAATGGGTATACGCGCCAAAACGTCAGAAACAGCTTTGTGCGTGCGTTGCAGGACTATCTTGCCCCACATCTCTATGTCGTCCGCCAGTTTCCCTCCGAACTGCTGAGGGAAGGTGACGGTGCATAACTCGATGAGATATGCGACTGGGTTCAGCTCAAGAGCGTGTGATTCACAGCCCAGCCGGGCCGCCTCAAGCGGGATCGCTCCACCGCCAGCAAACATATCCAGCACCTTGGGCCGGGGCGCTCGTCCTTCTTCTATGTCCTCAACCGTTACCTTCTTACTTGTTTCTTGAGACAACCTCTTTGCATGCGCCTCAAGGATATGTCTCTGGGCTTCCTTGATGACAGAAGGATTACCTGGATATTTACAGAGGCGCTCCACGAATTTGGCCGCGTTAGCCCGCATTAGGCTATCACGCTTCTCTTCGGGCCCGTTCTTTGGCCGGAACCGCTCCGCAGGCACGAGCGCCTCGTAGACCGCCGCCCGACACGCCACAAGCGGCCTCCGGGCACGCCACACGTGCATCGTCGAGATGTGTCCCTTAGTGCGGGGCTCGCTAGAAGCCGCTTCTCCGACCGATTTCACGGGCAGGTAGTCTTCAATTAGGCGTTTGTCGTTCCTCATAGATCATTCTCTAGTTTCTTCCGCTTTCAACTTGGAGCTTTGTTTCTCTGAAATTCGCAAGTCGACAAGTTTCTCTTTAACTTGGACGAAAATGGGAGGGATGAATTTCGCAGGCTCCCCCTCGTCTTTACCCACTTCCAATACTTTCCGCGCGTAGTAACGAGCTATCATTGGCTTGCTGTCACTTCCATAAAGTTTCTTTGCTTGAGACAGTATTTCCTCGGAGTTTGGCAGCACCGAGTGAACCGTTGACTCAAACTTTCTGGCAAACATCGCACACGTGTCCCACACAATATCTTCGTCCGTAAAGTAGCTGCCATCGCCTCTTTTGGGAAGAATGGCACCAAATAGCCCGGCGAGGTAATGGTTCCTCTTTGATTTCTTTTCCGCATCGCTTCGCGAGTCACCCGTCAATGTACGAACATCGTTCACGGCTGGACGGTCACCATCCCATAATACGAATACTGGTATGCCAAGCTCGCTGAACAGAAGGTAAAAATAATCAAGCAGATCGACTGAACCCGCGCTCACGACGGCTATGCCATGTTCATCAAGATCGAAATCAAGCGCCCGCAGGTAGATAGGCAGTGTGCCAGCCTCAGTTTGCCCTTCACAAATGATCACCCCTTTTGCGAGGAATCCTTCGTTTCTATGAGGATCGTATACATTGTGTAAATGCTCTCTTACACTCTCTATCTGGATATCATCTTTCCGGCATACCTCCCGCCATACTCTGAGTAGTGTGTCTTCTTCAAGGAAGTCTACAGTAGTATAAGGAGTATCTCTTACCTTCTGTTTCCGAAACACCCTTATTTCATCGAAATGCTCAACGTCAATGAAGTATCCGTCATGCGTACTATAGACGACTTGATCACCGCCTTTAGCGAGTTCGCGGAAAAGCATATATGCGCTTCTTTTGACGGTTGGGTGTAAGTATATTTCAGGCTCCTCGATAACAAAAATAACTCGCCCAAGCCCAGGGGTCGCTGCCTCAAGTCGCACACGAAGTGAAAGGTAGGTACGGATAATGGCTATTATTGCGGCTCGCTGTAGGCCATGCCCTTTCTCATTAATCTCACTCAGAAATCCGTCATCAGCATTGAGTACTGTTTCTCCGAAGATGGCGTTATCGACCTCCGGCCGCTTGAAATCAACCTTCAGCGAAGCATCAAATGCACGAAGCAAAGAACGATTTAAGGTTCGATTGATCAGTTCCAACCGTGTTATTTCTTTTCCGCTTTCCTCATCATACTCCTTTGGCAAAGCGGCTAACGCTTCTGAAAAAATGGTGTCGAGTTTGCTTTGGATTTCACTTCGCAGGTCTGCTTGTACCGAGGAGATAAGCCAACTCAATAAAGAGCCAAAAGGGCTTGTCTTCGTCGATTTAGCTTCTTCTGAAATAGATTTCAAGGCAGGGATGAAAACCACTTCGGGAAGGTTACCTGTAAGTCTGTTCGGCCAGCCAAGAGGCTGAGTGCCTGTGGGTTCTTCACCTTTCGGAATGTCGTCCCAGTGTTCATGCCAAAAGTCGGCGACCTTCGCCGATAAGTCCTCTTTGGTCGGAGGTGCATTCGGGGATAAGCCACACCATTCCTTAAAATCGATTTCACCAACTCTAAGCTCTTCCTTCCATAGTTTCGCGATGTCACGCTTCGTTGTTGGGGGCTCATCCAGCCAATCGATGCCACTTCTTGCATATGAAGCTGTCTTCTCTTCTGAAATTTCAAAAGATTCTACTGCTATATCTACCTCTCTATTCCCGCTGTTCCTGTCATCCGTATCGCTGCCAGTGCAGCTAATCGTTTGTGTGATAGTCAACGTCTCGTCATGCGCTAAGTGTCGCTGGAACAACCGCTTTTCGTCATCTGAAAGGTAACCGTATGTAATCTTTATGGTTATCGGTTTCGAGGTGTTCGAGCTGTGGAAGTGTTCTTTTTTCACTTTCTTTTTCGAAAAATGGCGGAACAGGTCAAGAGCGAGTAAGGCATTTGACTTGCCGGAGTTGTTTTCTCCAACGAAGGCGGTCATGGGGGCCAATGGAAACCAAACTGGTTCCGGACCGAATGACTTAAAGTTTGTGAGTTCAATGGCGCTAATAATCATTCTACCCCTCCCTTCCTGCCGTTTGATCATTCAGTTCCGTCAGGGTTTCTAAAAACCTTGCCACCACCACCTCACGCTTTGTGTAGACCGGTTTTATTGGCGCATATATAGCCCATTAGATTCTGCACTTCTTTCATGTCCCTATGATATACAGGGATACAGGGGGTTTCATCTAAGGCATTCCCTCACCAACCAGGCCCTTGAGGCGTTTGAGCCCTTTGTGATGCCTTTATACACTATAA
>QMMV01000236.1 GCA_003647435.1 Deltaproteobacteria bacterium
AGATAAAGGCGAACAGGGCGTTGAGCAACTGCGGGTGGATCTGAAAGTCGGGGATACCGAAGATGACCCGATGATCATCCTGGGGACCTGGCGCGATGCAGATGGCAAACCTACGGTTGAGCAGTTCAGGATCTCCGGGCTTGCAGGTAACGACGACATAGGCTTTGTAGAAGGCGCAAGCGCAGTAGATGTCTCTGATCTCACGGACCGCAGCAACGACTGGGTGGCTGTGATTGACGGCGGCCCCGGCAACGACATCCTGCGCGGCACCGGCGCCCGGGACAGGCTGGACGGGGGGAGCGGCAGTGATAAAGTATACGGCTTTGGCGGCGATGACCTGCTGTGGGGCGACGGCGGACCGGGCCAGGGACTGCCTGACGACTTTGACCGTATTTACGCCGGCCAGGGCAATGATGATGTCATAGGCGGCCAGGGAAGAAATTACCTTTATGCCTGGTCCATCGATCCGAATACTGGCGGCGTAACCGATGGCACTGTCACTGATCTTCATTTTGAGGACGGGCAGTCTCAAGAGATTGTTGATTTTACAACCGGCAACCAGGTTATTACACTCACCGGTTCAAAGAATGCCCCCACGGACGGGGTTCTCACACGTGATGCCCATTTTACCCTGATACTGGCTGACGGAGAGCCCGTGGAAGTCACTGTCAGGGCGGATGCCACCAATGGTGAGGACGGGAATCCTGCCAACAGTACAATCAGTGACCTTGTTGATGACATAAACGATGAGCTGGTTGAGGCGGGAACCCGGAGCCAGGTCGTGGCCGGCCGGAACACCCTTCCTGATTCAACGGCAGGCAACAAGATCACCCTGTCCACCACCGGCGACGGGGCGTTATTGAGCATTGCGATTGGTGCGAATAACACGGCGCGGGACGAGCTTAAATTCGAAACGGGTGATTCTGCTGGCCGCGCCAACATCATCGCAACAGCAGCCCCTGCCACGTACGAGCTTTCCGCCGATGCCACTTTCACCCTTGGAAGCTTCGTCAAGGTTGACCCCAATACCGGAAATACCACCACGGTGAATGTATCGGTGACGGTTACGGCTACTGCCACGGATGGTAATTCGACCATTGAAGATCTCATTGACGATATTAATAACGCCCTGAGTGATGCCTTTAAGACCGCAGGTGTCCCGCTCCAGGTGGTGTGTGGGCAGGAGGATGGAAAGCTTACATTAGCATCAACCAAGACCTCCCTGACGCTGCTGACACAGTTCGGTGTGTATGTGGACCCGGATACGGGTGAGTTCCACGAGAGCGACGGCGGCGGCAAGTACAACATCGAGGATACCGGCCTGAACCGCATCCTTGGCAGCCCGCATGATGATTCGCTCTACGGCGGTGTTGGTCTTGACTTCATGTATGGCAACGGCGGCAACGATACGCTCTACCGCGCCGACGGCACGACATTTGATTCCCTTGACGGGGGCCTTGGCGGCAACGACTGGAAGGAATACGCCAAAGAGTCTGACAAGGTCTGGTATTACGCCGCATCCAACGCCGATGACGTGATTTCAGTCGACTATGTGACCGAACCGGGTCTCCTGCAAAACAAGCACCTCATTACCAGGCTCACCAATAACAACGGCAATTACACGTTCGCCGCCCAGGTCAAGCTCGATCTTAATGCGACCGGTGACGATGGCGAACCTATCTGGAACGCCTCTGACAGCCAGATCAAGCTGGATTCCCTCCGCAAGGCAGGCAAGGAAGGGGAGGGTGAAATCCGAATCGAGTACAATGAGCAGAAGCTCATCGGCGGTCTGCTGCCACCCGAGGGGGATTTCTTAGCCATTATCGTCGATGCCCTCGATGGCGATGATCAGGTTACGGTAGGTCCTACGGTGCAAAAGACCGTCTGGGTCGATGGCGGCCGGGGTGATGACAGGATAGAGTTCCTTTCCGGCAATGCCATTCTTTCCGACAAGACGGAAACTCCGGGAAGAAACGATGTGGCTGATGCAGCTTACGCATTTGGCCAGCCCTTGCTTACTGCAGATAGTCCAACGGCCGGCGCCAATAACAGCCTCAGTTTCGTAGCCAAGAACCCGGGAGCTGATGCAAATGGCGTAACGATCAAGATCATAGACGATCCTGTTTTCAACTCGGACATGGATGCAGCGCGGGCTCTTTATGATAGTGGAAGCCGCACTCTTACCATTAAGATCAATGACGGCTACACCACCGCGCAAACTGTTATCGACGCCATCAAGAATGATCCAAATGCCGCAGGGTTCGTCGCCGACTACGAGGTGTCCTTAGATACCAGTACCGATCCTGAAAACGACGGAACAGGAATTGTCAGGACGCTGGACGGGACTACCATCGAGGGTGGTGATGACGAAGCGTTTGCCTGTGCACGGGTTACTTCCTCCACCTACATCCTGCCGCTCCAGGATGGGGGAATACCTACCTTTACGCTGTTCTTGAATGGTAAGGCCGAGGGCCATGTGATTTCTCTTGCTGGAACAGCCGATAATACCAGCATTGACGACCTGGTGGCCGATCTTAACAGAGCCCTGAACACTGCCGGTATCGGCCAGAAGGTGGCGGCCTGTAGCATAGATGGCAGGATTGCGTTCGGCCAGGCAAGCACCGGCAGCTACCTCTCCCTGGAAATCGGGGGTTATGAGGGTAACTCACAGACTGTTTCCAATCTGGGTTTTGTAGCAGGCGATTCGGTTGGTCAGGCAGTGCTGATTGCCACGGGTGATGCCCCCGCTGATGGAAGACTCTCAGGAGACGCCCGTTTTACTCTCAGCGTGAATGGCGCAGATCCTGTCTCTGTGGTTGTCAAGGCAGATGCCACAAACGGCAATGACGGCACCCCGGCAAATGAGAATATAGATGACCTGGTGGCAGACCTTAACACCGCCATAATTTCCGCCGATCTAAACAGCCTTGTCCGTGCTGGAAGGATAGGCAACAAACTCAAGTTTTCCACCATTCAGGGCGGGCCGAAGGCGTCATTGGCCCTCGATTTTGACACGGCTGAAACTACTACCCCTGAGCAACTGAAATTTGCCGGCAATCAGAGTGCGGTCGTCGTTCTTTTTGTTGCCCAGAACACCTCTTACCAGGGTCTGACCATTGACAACCCGCAGGACGTGGACTGGTACACGTTCCAGTTGCCGGAGAATACCGAAACCGCTGACGGCAAATGGCCGAATGCAAAGATTTCGCTTATCAGCGCTTCTGAAATTGACGGGCTCGGGCTTGCCATTTATGAAGCGGATGGAACCCGGATGAGTATCAATGCCGATTACGTGGCGGCAGTCCTCAACCCCGATGAGCTTGATCTTGGCGATGAGACGAATGACACCATTGGCGATGCCTACTGTATCGAAACGGTTGATGCCCTCAGCCGGATCTATGGTCTCTCAATCCACAACGATGATGACATAGACTGGTTTGTTTTCAGCCTTGATCAGGATGCCGGAGAAAACGATAAGTTCAGCCTGCTCAAATTAGAAGGCAACAAGAATTTCAGATTTGAGCTTTATGACAGCGACGGCCTGCTCATGAACTCCGGCGAGACTGGAGAAGAGGATTACGTAAAGCTGACCCTGACCAGTCCGGCCATGCTGGTGGGTTCAGGGGATGCCCCGCTTGATGGCCGGTTGAGCGCCGATGCCGTATTTGATCTTGAAGTGAACGGGGCAGCCGCCGTTACTGTCACCGTGACCGCGGCCAACACATCCGATAACGTGGACATTGACGACCTCGTGGCTGATATTAACGATGCCCTGAAGAGCGGAGATCAAAGTGGCACACCGGTTGATCTAAGTGATGATGTGCTCGCGACCCGGGTGGACAACAAAATTGTTTTGATGACAACGAGGAGCGGTTCAGATGCTACCTTGACGTTGAATGCTGATGCCGGAAACCCTGCCGTGACCGAACTGCGCTTCCTGAATGGTCAAACAGATACAGGCGGCCTGCTCGAAAAAGGCGATTACTACCTCAAGGTCTCCACATTCGGCCCTGCCAGGCTGGTTGCCTCGGACAATGCCCCGTCAAATGGGAAGTTGTCGAATGATGCAGTGTTTGATCTTGAGGTTAACAACGGAGTCCCGGTAAAGGTCACGGTTACCGCATCCAGCACCTCCGAGAATACCGACATCGATGACCTCATAGATGACATCAATACGGCTCTTGGAAATGCTGGTCTTGGAAGCGATGTTATCGCATCCCGCAGTGAAAATAAGATTGTCTTGAGTACCACAAAGACCGGGGCGGATGCGAAGCTCGCCCTCACAAACCCCAATGATACTGCTGTTAATACGC
>QMMV01000237.1 GCA_003647435.1 Deltaproteobacteria bacterium
GCACGCCGGTCATTCACGACCTTCTTCATCGTCGGCTGGTGGCTTATCTTGAAACCGTCCGAGCCCACACGCCGGATGAAGTATGACTTGTCTTCCAGCGCAAACGCGGCGTTGTCCACGGAGGTCGTGTCCACATCCGGCTCACCGAGCGCGAAACGCAATTCCGGCAGGTGCGCCACTTTGTCAATCTGCCCCCCGGACGACTCGAAAAGAATCGTGGTGGCAACTCGGCGATGGATATTGCGAAGGGCACCCTTGGTGTCGGCATCAAGGGCACGGGCGTGGGACTGCGCTCCGGAGATATCGGAATCGATGGCCGCTAATAGGCGGGATTCACCGAGTTGCCCCAGCACAACGCTGCGGAATTCCGGCACATCCAGCGGTGCTGACCCGAGGGTGATCACCGGCTCGCGCCTGGCCTCGGTAAATCCGGTTCGATAAGCCCAGGAAATCCACTGCGCGAGCATGGCGAGCGTCCCGCGTGTCTGTTGATACTGGGAAAGGGCCTGCCACTTGCGTTGAAACACCGATAACGTCGCTGGATGGAACGGGTAACAGACCTCAAATCGCTTGCGCAGGTACTCCCTGGCTTTTGTCTCCGTTGCCGCACTATCGACTGCTGTCCATTCCGGCGGAAGTTGTGCACGTCGATCAAAGCACCAGTCCGCGTATACCTTGCATATGTTCCTGCGGACTCTATCGCTGCCAATGTCCTCGAATAGACGGCGGCGAACAACCTCGCTGATTTCAGCCTCGTCATTGGCGATAAGGTCCTTCGCCACCCGGCGAATGACCTTGGTGATTCTGTCCTGCCATTGCACATCCCAATCGGTCATCTCCACCTGACTGCGGGGAAGGCTAATCATTGCCGCGCCGTGAGTTGTTCCGGTTGTGGCCACAGTCAGGTTCTGAATGAAGGCATGGAATGAATCGGCCAATCCCCGGTGGCGGTTCATGAAATTCAGGACTTCATCAAAGAGCAGTAGAACCGGAGCGCCCGCTGCATTGAATACACGGTGTAACGCCTCGGTCCCCGGGGCTGTGGTCTTAGCCGCCGGCCCCAATTCCTTAACTCCCTTATCACCGGCCAATTGGCGCGCAATGTCTATCCATGGCGTTTCATATCCCTCCCGCGGGTCCCAGGCGTTACCGACGAAAACCGCAACCCTGGCTTCTGGAACGGCGTTGATACCTGCCTGATGGAGCAAATCCGCCACGCCGGAAAAGTTGGAAGCCTTCGCCCCGTTCGTGACCAAATGATAGAGTGCTGTGAGTGTATGGGTCTTACCGCCGCCGAACTGGGTGATAAGTGTCATAACCGGCGCGGTGTTCGCTGTCTTGCCCGAGAGCCGACGGAGAACCATCCCCGCGTGCTCGCGCAGCGCCCGCGTAAAGCAGGTTCGAGCGAAGAACTGTTCCGGTTCCCGGTAATCTTCCGGCGCGGTCTTGGCGATGACCTGCTCCAGGTGGATGGCGAACTCATCCGGGTTAAACGAGCGGCCCTCCCTTACTTCCTTGCGCGGTGTAGCGACCTTATGCCAGGGTTCCATTGATAAATTTTCTCCTTCTTATGGTCTCTTCAATCGCGAGAAAAAATCAGCTGCCGAGTTTTTTAGACGAATCAGGTTCGCGTATGCAATGGATGCGAATCCGTTCTCGCAAGAGTACATGCGATATCTAATGCCGTCGGTGACCACAATATCGCGTTGTACTCCGATGACCTCCAGGTAGCCCTTAGCTTGCTCCAGCGCACCTTCCACACCTGAGCCAAGGCGCTTGGCTTCAATCACGAAGCGGCAGTGCTTTGGAATACGCGGCAGAGCATCGAACAGGGCAATGTCTATGTACCGCCACTTTATGCTGATCCGCTCCGGTGGCCAGCCAAGTGCACGCAAGAACGGAACCACGAAATGCGCGACCATCTCGTCCTCGGTGGGATAATCACCGAAGTTCTTGCGGTCCCAAAAGAGCGGGTTCAAATCCTGTGCTCGAGCTACTATATCCTGTAACGCCCGTGGCACATCAGCGAGCGGTGGCTCCTCCGGAGGAAGTTCCGGTAAAGGTACTTCCTGCCATTGCTTAGGCGGCGAATTCAAAAATCGCTCTGCATAGTCCTTCACTTCATTATTCCACACCCGCGAACAGCGTGTGGGATTAGCACCGAAAACTGAGCACCCGAATGTATATTCCTGGGGTAGTCGACACCAGCGGATACGTCTTGCATGCTGAAGATCCCAACCGTTTACATCGTCAAACTGGTTCAGGTATATATAATTGCTGGCCACAACTCCCACGGCTGTGATTGTGGCGATACCTGTTCGAAGCAGGACTATGTCTCCAACCTGCATCTCCGAGGCGAAACGGCGCACGAAACCGCCCTCGAACTCGTCATCGTCGCGCTCAGCCTTCCAAGTCCCGGCGTCACCTGGCCCGATGAGTCCAACCCCGTGCTTTAGAAACACGTCGGCATAGGGCCGGGAGGTTGGGCCTCCGGCTAGTTGCCAAATTGACGGATTAAACTTCACATCAGAACGGAAGGTCGTCATCGTCCTTTTCCTGTCCGTTTTTCTGTTCTTCATCAACCGAATGAGACTCAAGGAATTGCTTTAAGAGGTAAAGAATCAAGACGCCTGATAGATTCACAGCAAGTTCCGCAAGGCTTTTGGGAGGCTCGTTGATATCAGTTCCCTGTCCATGGCCAACCCCTTTTTCAAAATTCCGCGCTGTGGGAACAGCTCTTAGGATGTGCTCTTCAAATGCCTTCAAGAAGCCCTCGTGGTAGTCGGGCACAAGGCCACTGTCTATCAATCTATGAATGAGTCTACCCGGCCTCTCTTGCTCAATATCAAGAATCGCCTTCATCGTGCTCTCAAAAGCGAGATTGGCGGCGTGCATGGCACCTTTGTAATCCTCGCTGGACAAATCGGATCGAGCTTGCTGAAACTCGGCTAACGCACCTTTAAATTCCTGCACAGACAGGAGTTCGGCGGCCTTAGCGTGTATTTCTACTTCAAGCCATTTGGAGTCAACGCGGATAATCCTACCTTCAAGCATCCGCCAAGGCAAGTTGGCATCGTCGAAAACGACATTCAGTTTGCTTTGATACTGGGTCGGGTCGGCTGAAAAACCGTCCCCTTGTTTGTTGTTTTCCTCGAGAAGATCGTAAAATAGTTCCGTAGCATCGAGGACAAACCTGGGCATACCACGTAGAATGAACTCTTCCGCGGTATTCAGAACCCCCCATTTCGTCTGCGAATGGTAAGCTCGCAACTCCTTCCAGCCGTGTTCCTTTTTAAGACGGTCGGGAAGTGCATCCCAACATAATGTCCAATCATTGTTGATGCTGTTCGGGTCATAATGGGGATCACACTCCTCAATCACATACCAGATTCTCCGGCGAACAGGCAGGCTAAGGCTCACTTCCTTGGCTGCTTCTGGATGTCTCTTTGAAAAAACCTTCAAAGCCATAGTACTCCCTATCTTGGAACCGCCAGAAGCATCGCGTCCAGCAGCCGTTTCTCTTCGCTGTGTTTAGGATACAGGGCGGAAAGGGCGTTGGCAAGGCGCAGGAAGTCGGGACCGCGACTTTGTTCCTCCTTGATGAGCGCCCGCAGGGCGTTCGCTTGACCACCTGCCTGGAAGAGCATAGCGGCGTGCACGCGGTCAAGCGTAGTAGCCTTCGGGGCGGTGAGTTCCGTCTCAGAATCGTCCATGAGTGGCCTACGACCCCGCTTACGACCGCGTATTAACGGTCTGCGCGCCTCTTCCAATTCCGGGAAAAGCGCATACTGAATGTCTTTTGTTGGGTCGTATTCAATCCATTCTGCCACCACTTCAGCCCCATCCCTGCCGAAAAGTTGTCTGGCGCGTTCGGAGACGGCCAATAGCCGCACCACGCCCTTCTTCGTCTCGATGATCCGGCCCTCCCATTTGGGTAGATCAATCCCCAAAGGTTGGGCGAAGCGCCGCACCACGTCAAAGACAAGGCTGTAACCCTTGGGTTGTGGGACAGGCATCTTGCCTGTCTCTTCCTCATTTTTCTCTTGATTTTCATCTTCGTTTTTTAACAGGCTGGAAGCCTGTCCCACATCAGTGCTTTGGAGCGTCCATAGGAATAATGCCGTAAGTCGTGCGTCCTCTTCCAATGCTCCGGCGGCGCTGTTGCGCGCCTTGGCCTCTGCCGTGCCGAGAACCTGCTCCAGCGCCAAACGGCCGACGACCTCCCAGACTTTCTCAAGGAAATCCGCCAGCTCCACCTCGCGACCCTCGGCGGTCTCGACCTTAGAATACCGGCTGAAGATCTCCAGCGC
>QMMV01000238.1 GCA_003647435.1 Deltaproteobacteria bacterium
CTATTAAGATTAGTGTATCATTTTAGCCTTTTGAAAATATTATCGCATACAGGCAATCCGGTATAGGCTGTCTCACTGTGTGAGAGCGTTAGCGAGCGTTAAGAAAGAACAGTTAAGCAACAAACCTATGCTTTAGCCTAACTGATGTTGGCAACCAGTTCACGTTATTGTACCGTCCAGGCGCTGTTCTTTCTTTACGCTCGGTTATGCTCGAGTTTGAGGCGGTCTATACCGGATTGCCTGTATGCTCATTGTGTCTGTTTTTTGAAACAGCTAAACTGATACAGATTAGTTTATCCGAGATCAAAATCAAAAAGTCCCCCTTTAATTACCTCTTCGGCAAGATAGAAATCAGACAACGAGTCAATATCAATAAGGCTCGCTGAGTCTTTAATCACATGGAGGTAAGGTTTATCAAAGCACCCGGGAATCGTCCCGAGAAACAGACCGTAAGATCTAAAAAACGATTTCCTGGATTGGGTTCCATTAAATGGTTTAGCATTTAACAGAGGGGTAAGATTTTTTGCTCCATTTGTTGAAAAAATACTTAAATCAGTATGAGTGATTAACTTAACAGTATTGACCGGACTGTACCCTTCAAGGCTTTTACTTACAAGAAAATCCAGAAGTTTTGGGGTTCTGAAAGGATGCGTCGGGTAAAGAGTCACCAATATATTGGGATTATATCCATCATCTCGCAACTTATTGATCGTAAAATCGATTGCTTCACCAATACTTGAACGATCTTGTGCCATTCCCTTCGGTCGCAAGAATGGAACTTCAGCGCCACAGCTTTTGGAAACTTCTGCTATCTCTTCATCTTCAGTAGAGACAACTACGCGATCAATCAATTTTGATCTTAAAGCCACTTCAATAGAATAAGCAACCAAGGGTTTTCCACAAAGATCCCGGATGTTCTTCCGGGGGAGCCCCCTGGAGCCCCCCCGGGCGGGGATGATGGCTAACACCTTTTGTTTTGCTTTTCTTGTCGTATTATCTGTCTCAACGATTGGACACATAAAGTCATAGAAGTCACTTACAAGTTACGATAAATCTCCAAGAGAATCTTGAGCACGTGTTGCTCCGCCCAGCACTCTTCCATGAAGCTGCGACTCGCTACACCGATATTGCCGCGCAGATTGCCGTCTGTTATCAACCGTTCGAGTTTATCTTGCAGTTCATCCTGGGTTTGCGCAATAACCCAGGGAAGTTCATCAGAACCGGTGAACTCTTTGATATATCCCCTGTTCCATTCATCCAGTCCGGCAATGACTGCTTTGCCCTGGCTCAGAGATTCCAACGAAGAGACGCCGTAATAACCCTGCATATGGTCAAAAGCGATATGACATTTCCTTTTTCTTTCAAGACATTCCCTGTGCTCAGTATTCTCGATGATATCGACCTTTACCCTGGGAAAAGAAATATTTCGTCCAATCCCGGCAACAACATTCAACAGATCTGCTGTATCTTTCAGGTCCTTGCGGGTGACGGACTGGCCAATGACGACACAGCCATTTCTTGCAGCAGGACTTGGTAACAGCAACGGGTCGTTGATCGGAACTAAATTCGGCTGCCAGGTTGCCTCCGGCAACATGCGCAGGAGATCAGGGGTGCTGACCAGGACTTTCCTCCTCAAAGACCGATACTTTTTTCGATATTTTTCTGGGTTGGCCCTGAAATCAGGATGACCGTGGTGGTGATGCAGTATGGCTTTCCCTTTAATGAAGTCTTTTACTCTTATAGGACCAAGCTCTATGTTCTCATCGGCAAGAACATGGAAGTGTATTATATCCGCATGCCTTAGCAGATCCCTTACCTGTTCAAGACCGTCTTCATCGAGGTCGGGCACGTGCAGGTCTTTGTCAAAATTAAAATTATACTTAGTGGTGGTGGTAACCAGCCGGCAACTGTGCTCTGTATAGCGATTGATTGCATTGGTGAAGGCGATTCCCATACCTGCAGGATCGTTTTCCGTGATCATCAGAATATTCATACAGCTCCGCCCCTTCGATTACATATCGACAAATTGCTCACCGTTGTCCATCGGCGAACCGACACCTTCAAATTGTGTCATTTCGAAAAGCAGAAGCGAAGAGAGATGTTAATGATTCAAGCCAGTTAAGATTTCTCCCTGCGGTCGAAATGACACACAAGGCCTGGGTCGGAATAACAGGCAACGTTCGTTTTTCAAAGGTCTCAGATCGTGAGAGACCTTGACTCCCTACTGCCTACTCCCTACTGCCTGTGTCTACCCGTCGGCTGGCAGCCAGGCCGCTCAACCATCCAAACGCTACAGATCGTATTTTCGAAGTCTCTTCAAAGCTTCTAAAAAACCCTGCCCTCTGTGAAGGTGCCCCCGCCAGATCTCCGGAACCCACGTACCCCGGTAATCCGCAAAGAGGGGCATAACCTTGTCAAAATCGATTTCTCCTTCACCTATTTGAACCCCCTCGCCATCAAGACCATAGGCATCAGCAAAATGAATATGCCGGATAAACGGCTTAACCGTCTTGATAAAAACGGCAAGGTCTTTTTCCTTGGCATTGCAATAAAGGGCGGCATGGGAAATGTCGAAGCACAGATGAATTCCTGTCCGCTCACAAAAAGAGGCTATTTCATCGGCGTCCAAGAAGTAATTGCCTTTCCACTGGCCACCAAAATACCACGGGTAAGGAGGCAGATTTTCCAAAAGTATCTCCACACCTGTTGAGTCGATTTCCTCTATGGATTGCACCAAGGCCTCCCGCAAGAGAGGCTTGCTCAATTTCGAGTTCAGGCTCATAGCACCCGGATGAACGATGAGTTTAGGCTTACCCTTAAAGTGTGATGCCATGACTCTTGTCAGGTCAATCGTCCTTTGCACCAAGCTCACGGAGTCGCCTCGAATCTCTTCACTACCGCTGCACAGGTCTGAGAGTCGATCTCCCATATATTCGGGTGCATGTACGACCAATTCTTGAGGGTAGTGACCGGCGAGGCCAAAATCGATATCAAGGTCATTTTCGGTCAAGCGAAACTCAATGACCTTGGGCCTGTATGTGCACATTTCCCCAAAATCGCCGAAACGCGAGATCAGACCCCAGCGGCTCCGAAAAGAATTCTTAAAATCAATCGCCCGGAAACTTTCGATGTCTTCTTGAAGAAAAAAATCACCCTCATTTAGATTTCTGTGAACCACCTTCCCGATAAGGTCTTCAACTCTATCAGGAGAAAGCCCCTTGCCAGGACCCTGGATTTTAATCATTTCGCGAGTAATGCAGGTTCCTTCTGGTATCCGACGTGCTGCCACCAGGCTCTTTCCAAACAGCTCGCGGTTAAGCACTTCCCCCCGCAACAAGAACCGCTTGTTCTTTCCCATAGCCTGATCAGCCACCCGAATGTCACGCACGAGACGCTTTAATTCATACGGTTCCAGGCTGACTTTATGATCAGGGCCGCGCATGTTCCTGTCCAGGGTGATGTGCTTCTCGATGATGCAAGCTCCCATGGAGGCGGCCACCAGCGGAATGACGATGCCGATATCGTGGCTGGAGTAACCTACGGGACAACCAAACTGACTCAGCTGGTTGATCATCCTCAAATTCACTTCCCTGGGCCAAACAGGGTAAACGCTCCTGCAATGAAGCAGGGCAAAGGCTGCATCCTTTTTGTGCAGGAGGCTGACAGCCTTTTCGATCTCGTCCCAGTAGGACATGCCGGTGGAAACCAACATTGGTTTCTCCTTGGCAGCCACATACTCCAGCAGCTCCAGGTTTGTGAGATCGGCAGAGGCGATCTTAAAGGCCTTAACACCTAATTTTATTAAGAAATCGACACTCGTCAGATCAAAAGGCGTGCAGATGAACTCAAGTCCTTTTTCCGTGCAATAATCTTTAAGGCCAAAAAAATCCTCTTCGGCCAGTTCCACCTCTTTAAGAATAGGGATCATATACTGAAAATTTTGCTCGTATTTCTCAGTTTCATTCAACACGTCTTCCCGATAGAGGCTGGGTAAGTGGCGTTTTTGAAACTTTACCGCATCCACCTTGGCCTCGGCAGCGGCGTCTATCAGTTCCCTGGCCAGCTTTACGTCACCATTATGATTGATGCCGATCTCGGCGATGATGTATGTGGGTTGATTATCGCCGATTACACGATCTCCGATCTGAATAGTTTTCATCGTGTCTCCCTGCCCTCTAATTTAGCGGTCCACCCGGTAATACCCTCTCCCGCCGCAGCGGGAGTGCAGGAAGACTCGTCGGATAGTCGGGCCTTTTGTGTAAATCTATATCCTTGCCCAAGCTTTTTCCTC
>QMMV01000239.1 GCA_003647435.1 Deltaproteobacteria bacterium
ATCTGGCCGCGAAGGTCCGCTATTTCTTCTCTCAGGTCTTCCATGAGTGAATGCAACTCCGCATGCCTGATACGATAGGCCTCGTCTGCCTTGAGTTGCTCTTCACGATAGCTTTGGATATCAGATCGGAGGGCATCCCTGTCTGTCCTCGCCGTCTTTTCTTGCCTCGCAACCCTTTTTTCGATGGCGATGACGCGGTTGTTGACCGTGACCAAATCTTGCTGCGTGGCACAACCCACGGTCATGAGTACGGATATCGATACAACCTGCAGGTTGGCGAGCCAGCCTTTTAAGCCTCTGATAACCATAGTTTCTTATCGGTGGGCGGTCCACCCACAATACCGGTAACCGCGAACGGGCACCAGAACTGCCATGGTCTTCGAGTCTCCGGCAGGGGTGTTTTTTGACTTTCATAGGGGCGATTCATGAATCGCCCCTACGACTATTGTATGACAAATTGGTCGCGCCTGTTCTTTGCCCAGGCCTCTTCATTGTGGCGTGGATCGAAGGGTCTTTCCTCTCCATAACTGATAGTCTTCATGCGTTCCGGCGCAATTCCCAGATCTATCAGATAACTTTTGGCGCTGTGAGCTCGTCTGTCTCCGAGTGCCATGTTATATTCATTCGTTCCACGTTCGTCGCAATGACCTTCAATAATCACCGAGACGTCAGGATTTTCCTTCAGCCATTTTGCCTTGCGTCTCAAGATCTCTTTTGCCTCCGGGAGCAGCCTCGATTTGTCAAACTCAAAGTGGATATGCTCGTTTACAAATCTTTCCCGCCGGGCAATCTCCTCTCGCTCTCTGCGCGCTTTGGCTTCCGCGCGCAGGCGCTCTTCGCGGATGCGCTGTTCTTCCAAGGCCTTTTGGGCGGCGCGGGCCTTCTCGGCGGCAAGGCGTTTTGCTTCAGCTTCCTTCGCTGCCTGTGGGGTTACAACCGAGGGGGCGGGTTTAACCGGTTTCTTGGCGCATGAGGTAACAAAGATGACCCCTGGAATCAGAAATATCATTGACAGACCTATCCAAAACCTATTTCTCATGCGATTTCACCTCCTTTGGAACAAGACTAAAAAGCAGAATTTCACTCTCTGGATGCTGGTGACCTTCTACTTATTGAAAATCCTGAAAAAAGTCAATGGCTAAGTTCCAAAAATTCGCAGTTCCTTTAACGAAACGAAAGCCGGGGTGACCAGGTTGGGTCTGTTTGTTCGCCCTTAAGAACCAATAGGCGGCGCTGGTTCCACCCGTTTGCATTCATGACGTAGATCCTCGAAGGCCCTTCCCTGGTGGAGCTAAAAGCTATCATGCTACCGTCCGGAGACCATGCCGGCGATTCATTCTTTCCGGCGTCTCTGGTCAATTGAACGGGGCAACCCCCGTTTGTGCTGATAAGATAGATATTAGTCTGCCCGTTCTCGAGTCCCGTATAGGCTATGTAGTCCCCCCTGGGTGACCATTGTGGTGAAGTATTGTATTTTCCTTTAAAGGTCAGTCTTCTGACTTTGCCGCTTTCAATATCTTTGATGTATATTTGAGGAGAGCCAGAACGGTTGGAAACAAAGGCAAGTTTTTTGCCATCCGGTGACCAGGCGGGGGAGACGTCTATGCCCCAATGGTGAGTCAATTTTTTGATGATTTTACCCTTGCCGGTAAGCAGGTAAATGGAGGGGTTGCCCTTATAGGAAAGAGATGCCGCCAGGGCGAACTTCCCCGGGGCCCATGCCGGCGTTATGTTTGAACCGGGAAAAGAGACAACCGTTCCGCGTCGCTCTTTAATGTTTTTTATATAGAGGTCCGGACTGCCGCGTTTGTAATCTGTGTAAGCAAGGTACTGACCATCTGAAGACCAGGCCGGGAACAGGGTGATTGCCCTTGTATTTGTGAATTGTCTGGGGTTGTAACCGTCAAAATCGGCGATATAGATTTCCTTATGTCCTGTTGTGGTGGATACAAATGCGATTTGGGTATTAAATATTCCTTCATGGCCGGTGAGACGACGAATAATGTCGTTGCAAAAGCGGCGAATCACCCGTCGCTGATCCGCCAGGTGACATGTATAGCGCTTGCCGATGATCAGGCGGCCGCCGAAGGTGTCGAACAGACGCAGTTCTACCTTGAGTAGATTTCCTCTGCGCTCCAATCCGCCTTTGACAAGGAGTTCAGCACCGACATCGGTCCAGTTCTTGAAATTAATTACATGCTGCATGAGGCCGGCTTGCTGAGGATCCTCAAGGAAACTTCTGCGATCGAGGATCTGAAAAAATCCCGTATAGGCGAGGGTATCTGCAAGAAGGTCGGCAAGGGTTTTGGTAAGTTTATTTGGGCTATTGTGCGGTCCCATATCCTTAAGGAGCGGAACCGCAGTCGGGATCTTCCTTAAGTACGGGGCGGTGATATCTATATAGACGCGTGCCTGGCAGGGGAGGGCTGACCAAAAGAGGAGGCCAACGAAAACAAGTGCGACAATCAAACTTCTGCGAATTTTCCCGGAGTCTTGAATGAATGAGTTTTTCCCTTCCCGCTCCCGGCTTGCCCCGGTATTGCGATACTCCGGGACTCCAACCGGGGCGAAGCCCGTCTGTTCAGATAGTCGTGAGCGGTATCTTGTCGTTTGAGAACTTCTCATCGCTTCTGCTGTAATTCAGAGAGGTTAAATCTGAATCCAACTTCGTAGTAAGGGCCAAGAAATCCTTCAGGCAGAGGTGGTAATGGATCAGATTTTTTCACTGCGTTCAATGCAGATTCATCAAAGTATTTACTGCCGGACCTTTTTTCGAACCATATGTCTCGTATCTTCCCATCCCTCATAATCTTGGCAATGATAACTGCCTCCAGATCAAAGCGGTGTTGAGCTATTTCTTCGGAAAATGCCCAGTTTTTCTGGATCTTATGCCAGATTTCAGCATTGTAGATGTCAAGAAGCCCAAGTTTCTTTTTGCTTATGGGAACCTTTCCTGTGGTCGCGCCTCTCATTATAACTCCAGCGGTACCCCTGACGGTTTCCTTTAATCTGGCAATCGCTTGCGTTACAGGACGGGGCCTTGATTTATAGACGTTTTTTTCCATCTTTGCAATGGCATGGGAGATGACTTTGGAGGCGTTATATGTTTTTTTCTTTAGTGAGTGTTTAACCTTCAACCGTTTTGGGGCCGGGGAAATCGCCGGACTAATTTCTGTCTCAGCCGCGGCCGGCGGCGCTTCGGTTGGCTTTTGCGGCGGCAGCGCGGATTCGGGGATTTCCGACGGCTTTTCGGTCGTTATTTCTTCTGCCGGCCTGGCCGGTTCAGCGGGCTGTGGTTGGGTTTCAATCGTTTCAGGCGCGGTCTCCTGCCCCTGCAGTTCGCCCTGAGAAAGGCTTATGAGGTCGACTTCGACAGCTAAGGGGATATCGGGCCTGGCTGGTCTCAATTCCGGCAAAAAAACGATCACAGAGAAGAAAAAGATATGGCACAAAACAGAAAGGACGGCCATACCGATCCATGTTCGGTTTGTGTACTTGTCATGGTTCAAAACTAATGTGTAGGCTGACATAGGGCAACAGGCTTTTACGTCCCTATGATTTCGTCCTGCCTTCCTTCAGCGGCTCTGTGACAACTCCCAGTTTATCCACGCCGGCGTTTTTTGCTTCAGAAATTACGCGTACCACAAACCCGTACGGGACCTTTTTGTCCGCTCGCAGGTAAACCTTCTGATCCGGCCGGCCTTCAAAAATCTTCTTCAGCTTGGCATGAAGGGCGTCCACTGTCACTTTGTAGTCGTTGATGTATATCTGTTGGTTGCGATCCACAGTGATGACCAGATGATCCTTTTCTGCTGGCAAGGGCCGGGATGTAGTTTGAGGTAATGACACATTGACTCCTTGCATCATCATTGGGGCTGTGATCATGAAAATGATCAGCAGAACCAGCATCACATCCACCAGAGGGGTTACATTGATGTCCGACATGAAATGGCCGTTGTCTCGACCTGCAGCCATAGGCCTAAGTTTCCCTCCGTGCCATTAATTCTCGCTCAATCAGATTCAAAAAGTCGACTGAGAAGCTATCCATTTCGGACTCCATCAAACGGGCATTGTTCGTAAAATGGTTGTATGCCACAACAGCAGGTATGGCAGCCGCCAGTCCGGCAGCCGTGGCAATGAGCGCCTCTGAAATGCCGGGGGCGACCATCGCTAAACTCGCAGAGCCGGTCAAGCCGATTCCGTGAAACGAGTTCATTATTCCCCAAACTGTGCCGAACAGCCCGATAAACGGGGTTGTATTTCCTGTAGTTGCCAGAAAT
>QMMV01000240.1 GCA_003647435.1 Deltaproteobacteria bacterium
ACGGGAGAGCCACTTGTTTCTGAGCCGATCTACGGCAGCGACCTTGGCGCACTGACGGCACTCCAGCTTGATTATCGCGGCATCAAGAAGCTGGATGGGGTTGAGTTTGCATACAACCTTGAAGTACTCAATCTGAACGGCAACCGCATTTCTGATCTCTCCCAGACGGTTCCCGGCACAGATGCGGTCACCCGGTCACCTATTGGCATGAAACAGCTCAAGTACCTGAGCATGGACTTTAACGGCGCGGGAGCCCTGGATATGGACGGCGTCAATGACTTTGTGGATATGCCGGACGACGTGTGGTTTGATGGGGATCTGACCATCGAGGCATGGGTCTATGTGCGGGATGCCGATGCGAAATGGGCCAGGGTACTGGACTTTGGTAACGGGCCGGCCAGTTTCAATGTGATCTTTGGCCTGTCCTCTGGCACAAGCGGGAAACCGTTCTTCGAGGTCTACAACGGCTCGGTCTCGGGAGGAAAAGTTATCTCTAATACTGTCTTGGGGGAGAATGTCTGGACCCACCTTGCGGTTACCTTGAGCGGCCAAACAGCGACACTCTACATGGATGGTACCTCGGTGGCAACCGGGACTACGGCCGTTCCTTCCAGTATTCTGCGGACAGATTGCTATATTGGACGCAGCAATTGGGCCGGAGACGCCTATACGAACGCGGTCATCAATTCTATTACCTTATGGAGCACGGCCAGGACCCAGGTCCAGATTCAGGAGGATATGTCCGGAAGCATCCCGGTCGATGAAAATGGGAACTTGCCTTCTGATGTGACAGGACAATGGGACCTTGACGGGTCGTCTGCGGGCACAATATTTGACGAGTCGATTTACAAGCGAAACGGAACCTTAGGCGGGGGCGTTGGTGCAAACAAGCCGGCACGTATCCTGGTGCTTCCGGCATCGCCAAATCCCGGTCTTTACATGACGACCGACATTGACCCGCTGGATGATCCGCAGCAGCCGATTCGTATGAAGGGCCTGAGCCTTGACTATAACACGATTGATAACCTTGACCCCGTCGGTGCGCTCCAGCGGTTGGAGTTCTTGAGCCTTAATGGAGTGAAGCCCGATGCCACAGGCCAGATTGGCCATACTACAACTGCGGATTCTGTGACGGCTAAAGACGGCACGGTATTTGATCTAAATGGCACCACCCTGATTCTGAATGCAGGTAAGTATGCCTGGAAACGACTGAATATCGGCGGCGGCGTGGACAATGATGAGAACTTTGCTGTGGGTTATAACGGTACCGGATACACGGTTACATTTACCGATGCAGCAGGCACCGAACACACTGATACATTTAACGGAATCGAGGCCATCTTCTTCGACGGCGGCGATGGTGATGATGTCCTGACAATAGATTCTTCGGTTGCAATTCCCGTTTTGGTTGCTGCCGGCGAGGGGAATGACCGGATTACCGGCGGGGACGGCGATGACAGGATTTTCGGCGGGGACGGCAACGATACCCTTACAGGCGGCGCCGGCGATGATACCCTCTCGGGCGGCGAAGGTGATGATACCTACATCTTTGCGGATGGCTGGGGAGAGGACGTGGTTGTTGAATCCGCACATGGGGGGAGCGACACGCTGGATTATGCAGTGGTGGCAAACAATCTTACTCATCTGCTTGGCAGTGAGAGCACAGACGGTACAAATAAGGTAACTTACTCCGGTAACTTCTTTGAAAATATCATAAGCGGCAGCGGCACGGATACCCTCAAGATCGAAAGCACGGTTTCAGGGACTGTCACGCTTTCCGGGAATGAGGTCACTTTTGGTGGAGTTACAACCACCTTCTCCGGCATCAACAACCTCCAGGTGACCGTGAAGGAAGGCACGGAACGTAAAGGCACGATAAATGTCACCGGCACCCTGGATTTCAGCGGCAATGTGCTCCTTGAGGCCAACAGCATCAATATCAGCGCCCCGATTACCGCCGCGAACCTTGCCCTCAGCATGGATAACCTGCTCGTCATCGGGCAGGATCTAAATGTAAATAATGGCAGCGGAGACGTGACCATCCTGACAGCAGACCAGCTCAGTATTTTTGCCGGCGCCGGAGTTGGATCACCATCCCAGCCTATCTATACCCGGGCAAGAACGGCTGCTGTGCAAAAGTTGGAGGCAAAAACAGAGGGTGCGGCAGGGATTTATTTGACCACTGTCAGTGATCTGGAGATCGGAAATGTAAGTATTAGCGGTGTGCCGGATATCACCGGCCTGAAAACAGGAGCCGGCGGAGCCATCGCGGTCACGACTCTGTCCGGTGGAGTTACCGTGTCTGAAGTGATTGATGCCACGGGCGGGGATATTAGCCTGACCACTGATACTATCGATATCCAGGCGGATATCCGAAGCTGGAACGGGGGCCCGACAGATCCGCGTGGGAGACTGCTCTTGCAACCGCTGACCATGGCGCGCAGCATAGGTATTGCTGACGGTGCGACAGGTGAGTTCAATCTGACCACCGCAGAGATGGATGATATTATTGACGGGTTTGACGGCATCACCATCGGTCGCGAAGATGGCCAGCACATGATAGAAATCGGGGAGTATACATTCAGGGATTCTGTCACCTTCAGGTCTCCTGTCCTGGGAGGTGGCTTAAGGCTGCTGGGTGGCCTCTCTACCACGGGACCTGATGTGGAAGTGACATTTATCGGCCCCAATCCCGGTGGATAATGCTCTGCATATTTAGCCGCAGACAGCCGCAGACGGGCGCAGACTGAGACGGACTAAAGACAGTCGCAGACGGATTAAGAGAAACTTAGGGTCCTGGCGACTTAGCGTGAGGCCTGGTGTTTCAGTTTTCGTTCAGGATTCACAAACAAAGGGGCTAATCGAAAACGCTTGAACAATGCCTAAAGTCCTTGTATTTATGGCCGGTCTTGATATAAATGAAATTGTCAGATGACTTCTGAACCTGAAAATATTTTTCAACTGGAAGGTCTTGAAGAGCGGATCATGCTCTCAGGTGATTCCCTGTTTGGTGCAGCTCCGGTTGCGGCGGCCGAGCAGTTGGAGCCCCGGTTTGATCCACTGGCAGAGGAGCTGCCGGTTGAAGAGGTACAGGTTTCCGGAGAGGATCTCCCGCAGGACCAAACTGCTCAAGGGTCATCTGCCTATAACCCGGCTCAGGATTTAACCGACATCTTTTCAGGACTGAATGAGGAAGAACTCAATGTTGCCCAGGCTGACAATGTCCTGCCGGATGAACGGACTGATCTTGCTGTGCATGATGAAATCAAGTCCGCTCTTTCTGCAACAGACAGTTCAAGTGAAGAAAGACCGGCGGAGCTTTATGATGTTCTGGATACAAGGCTGAGGAAATCGGTCTACGACTATTTTGGAGACTCCCTCGATCCTCCCTGTCTGCGTCCAACGCACAGGCAGGCCCCGTTGCATGTTTCGAATGAATCAAACCTGTCTGCGTGCCTCGCACAGGCACGCAATGCCCTGCAAGCTTCTTTTGCAGGTGACAGTGCAGGTGCGCGTACAACATTAGCTGGCAGTTACTTTAGAAATTCCGAGGGGTTACCCTTCTCATCAAATCTCAGCACGACCCCTGAAGGAGAGGTTTGCCTTGAGATTACAGCCCCGGAGAGTGATTCAGACACTCTCGTCTTGCGCGGGAACCAGATCGCGCTTTCTGGGATTACGACCACCCTGCCCGACATTGACACCCTGAGAGTAAAGGCTGGAACTATCCATGTGACGGGCGCACTCGCTTTTGCCGGGGATCTGGAATTAGAAGCCCATGCCATCAGCGTGGATGCACCGATTACTGCTTCAAATATCTCGCTGACCACCGACGAGATAGACATCCAGGACGATCTGAAGACCTCCAACGGGGGAACCCTCACCCTTCGACCCCTGACCCCAGCCACAAGCATCGGGATTGCTGACCGGGCCAATGGTGATTTTAACCTTTCAACCGCAGAATTAGACAGGATCGTTGACGGCTTTCAACAGATTACAATCGGTCGGGCCGATGGACAGCACCTGGTAGAGATCCAGGCTTATACGTTCAGAGATTCGGTCACTGTTAATGCCCCGATGCAGGGGGGCGGTATCCGGGTCCTGGGTCTTGTTGATACGACTGGACCTGATGTCGAGGTCACATTCAATGGGTCTTATTCTACCACCGTTTTGGAAAGTGATATTAATACCCTGGGCGGCAATTATACCTTAAATGACAGCCTGGAAATTGCCGAGGGGAAGACGATTACCATAAACAC
>QMMV01000241.1 GCA_003647435.1 Deltaproteobacteria bacterium
CTATAGCTTCGGGCCCATACGTTATGGTATTGCCAGTTACACTGTGAAGGAAAACGTCTTTGTGGATATAGTCGGAAAAGCGAATCCCTGCCAGATTCCGCCACTTTTCGCTGTCCTTCAAATCATCGACGATCAGGATATCGTCTATTCTTTCCTGGTTGAGCTTCCAAACAAAAGCGCTACCGATAAAACCGGCGCCGCCTGTAACGATCACCCTCTTCATGAACGGAACTCCTCCAAATGGTTACTATATCCCTATTTTTCGGTTGTTTCCATCTGATCGGCAAACACCTCGTATTCTTTCGTGTGGTCCGCATTGTGCTTTATCCGGTGCTCAATCCTGATTCTCGCTTTTTCAATGAAATCTATTATAATTCCTTTCATGCAAAAATTCCTTTCAAAGAGGTTCATTGTGAATTTAATTCTCCTGACAATTCTTCCGAAACAGGGCGGAATATGGTTTCGATGGTTGAGCATACTCTTTCGGCTTCCGATTCGGAACCCGCAAACCCTACCCAGCAATTCCATATCTCATCTTCGTCTTTCCACCTGTTCCCGTCCGGCTTTAAAAGCTCATCGGACTCCTCACATTCGCAGATCCGGTAAAATGTAAATATCTTTTTGATCAAGCCTTTTTCCGTGTCCTCGCCGCCTCTTGCCGTGTAATCAGGATATAATTTATCTGACATTCGTTGATACAATCCATGCTTGAAATCATGTATCAGATGGGGAAGAGCAGCCTGCACCCACGAATTGTTTTTCCGCATAAGCTTTTTCCGGATAATGTCTTTGCCCTCATTTATGGAAGCAGTCAGCTTTTTTTCCAGTTGGGGCCTGTCAATCGTACCGTCCGGGCTTAAGTGAACATTAGCAGCGTACCATTCTTCATGGGTCTTTATTATTTCATTGCGGATATCATCGTCGGGCACGCTGCCGGCCAGTTCCTCTTTGTCCAACGCCAGGTTTTCCATCAGATTAATAAAGATCTCTTGATTGACATAGTTATATCTATTGCCCGTATTTTGATCGACGGCATCGCGTTCAATAAGGTGCAAATACTGGATCTTTACCTGAAATTTTTCATTTACAATCAGACGAAAACCGTATTCTTTTGTAACAGCAGGCCATGTCTTAAACCGTCCGCGTTCATGTAAATTAAAAACGCTTGGTGTTTTATACTTTGGTTGATACAATACAAACCAACCTTCTGGAGCTCTCATAGTATAAACCTCCTATAAGTTATTGTGTATAATACCAGGCCTGAATGATCCATCCTTCCTCAAGAAGCAAAAAGGTCGCTTTTCGCTTCTCTCCTGCTCTAAAGCGGTTCAAACAGAATTTTCCTCTTTGTATTATCATATAGTCTGAGCCTTGCCTTGAGGGTCTTTTGATCACCGAAGATACTGACAAGCTTGATCTCATCTTCCTCCATTTCCACGAGATCAACACTTTCCAGGAATTTTTCTTCCTTTCCGTCTTTTAAGATAAACGCATGGGCTTCACACATGGAAAACCTCCTTGTTACAATGCTCCCCATTGAATTATTCGAGGGCCTTTAATGCCTTTCCTAAAGACTCGTTGCTTTTTGCCATCAAGCCCATCATGTCCCTGACATGCCCGGAACTTTCGTTCTTTCCCACCTCTTCCAATTGTTTGGCAAACATCTCGTATTCCTCCTGGTGATGATCATTGTGTGTAATCCAGTTTTTTAATCTGATTCTTGCCTTTTCAGTGAAATCCATAACCAAAGCCTCCTAAGTTTTTTTGATTCAACAGCCGAGTTGGATGACAATGATGTTAATTCATTGGTATACCTCCATTGATAGCTGTCTTTACCACCTAATCCTCCACCAGCAAAATACGGTGATCAACCAGATTCATCTCCTTGACGCGTGCTTTTATTTCAAGTCTTTCTCCAAATATGTTCTCAAAATATATGTCCTCACCTTCTGGTCTCATAATCTCCACATTCTCCATTATTACTCTCTTTTTCCCACCTTTTATAAGATACGCATCTGCTTCACACATGAATACTCACCTCCTTTCAATGAAGGCTGCGTCTTATACATCCGGTTTTGATCTGCTGAAAACACCGGATACAATAAACATTATCATGATATTCAACGGCAAAATCGGTCAGCACTTCCTGGTCGCAGCCCCGGCAGGTGCAATACAACGTCGGCATCTCAGCAAACGCCTCTTTCCACTCAACCTCTTTTAGATGGAACAGCTCGTCAAGGTTCAATTCAAACAGCGTCTTGCTTCGATGGTCAAGAATCCTCTGAAAATTCACGACTTCATCAATTGTCGCCTCCAAACTTCTGATTTTACCGGAGAGTGTCCGGTATTCTTCTTCATCTCCATATCCGAGCTTCTTCAAAGACAACATGAAAGCTTTTCTTTTATCTTTTAGCAAAAAAGTATAGTTGTGCTTGCCGAAGTTCATAATTTTAAGCCGCTGATTCCCCAATGTAATTCCAAGCAGGATCTGAACAGCATCTATCGCGGACGTGCTGTTTTCCGCAATTAATGAAAAACCGCCGTCAGGAAAATATCTCTGGGCATACTCGCTTACCCTTGCTCCGATCACAAGCTCAGGACAAAGGTGTCCATGAAAATCGACAACCCTCTTGAGGGTCATATTGAGCAGCATTTTCCTATCCCTCCTGTATAAACCCATCAATTCGCGATCATTTAAAACCCGAAAGCTTAAAACCCAACAGCCAATATAAAACGGACTTCTGGAGATACTATCCAGAAAATGAAAATAGAGGAAATAAACCTCTTTATCGTCGGTTTCTACCAGGAACCCATTGATTGGCCAGTTTGACCGCGTTCTGAAAAAACCAAAAATCTCATTGATATTATGCCCTTTTTTTTTGCGGGTAAATTCAACAGGCAACCTGCCGTCATTGTCGAAATCTACAATTACTTTTTCCTGAATATATTCAAGCAAATCGAACCTTATAGACCTCAATGCCTCTGCTGTATCCATACCCGAACCTTATTCCTCTTTAAAAAAACAAAAAGCCAGAAAGACTTAATAGGTTTTCAAACCTACCAAAGCCTTCCTGGCTTTACTGTTTGATACAATTATGTTTTAGAGTTTTTGGTAAATGTAGCTTCTTGTTACATATTTTTTATTATTTAACTTAAAACCCAAATTGTCAAGAACAAAAATATAGTCGTTTTTGGCAATATTAATTTTAGGGATAATTATCGCATAAAAAACCTTTCTCATTTTAAATCACCCCCTTTCCAGCAATATTACCCTGTAAGGAAGCATCGGAAGATGTGATGTGTGTCGTTATTGACCGGACTTCATTTTCCTATAAATTCTCTTTCCTTTCCACCAGAAAAAAATCCCGGAAAGTCCAAAAATGATGGAAAGTCCCATCAAAGCCTTTTCATACCTGGAAAGGGAACCTTCAGCCCTGCTACCGTGCCTTTGATTTGTTTTCAATTCCATTGTCTTATCCACAGGTACCATAACCTCCAGCCTATGCCCCATTTCATCGTCCACGACCACCTTCCAATCGCCCGGAGTATCCGGAAAGAAACAGAACCGACCATTTCTATCTGTCCTGCCCGACTGAAAAGTCAATTTGGCCCCGGGAGCTGAGATCTTCACCCTGGCGTAGCTCATGGCTTCGCCCGTGTCATACTGGGCTGTGACCACAAGGCCACCCTGATCCACCGTCCCCCTGACGCCGTGGGCGAAAAGGGAGGACGGCAGGAGAAAAGCCAGAGTTGCAATCAAGATCATGTGCTTTCTATACATTATGATTTTGCTCTCTCCTAATACTGAAATAGAGATAGACTAAGATGCCTAAACCGATGGTTCCCAAACCAAACAGAGAGGCGATGGGCCTGCTCCGAATGGAAAAATAGATGATCCAAAGATTACCCAGGATGAACAAAAACGGTGTTACCGGATATCCGAACGTTTTGTAATCTCTTTTCAAAGCAGGTTGTGTTATCCTGAGTAATATCATCCCCACCACGGTCAGCGTGGCGCATAATGCAAGAGTAAAACCTATATATATAAGAAGCTTATCAAAAGAGGCCGTAACAACCATAGCAACGGCAATTGCTGCCTGCAAAAGAATCGCATATGCCGGGGTCCTGTGAACTTTGTTTATGTTGCCAAAAAGCTCGAAGAAGACGCTATCTTTTGCCATGGCATAATAGACCCTTGGCCCGGTCATAATCATAGCGCTTAAAACTGAAAGAAGTCCCATGGCAATGGCC
>QMMV01000242.1 GCA_003647435.1 Deltaproteobacteria bacterium
GTTATCGTCAAGGGTGAATATCCAGGATACTGTTTTTTCTCAACGCTCAGTAATGCTCTCAGACAGTGAGCCAGTCTCCAATCAGATGGCCTGTCCGCACCGTATGTCTGTTTTTTAAAAGAGCTAAAGTGTTACGACTTACACAAGGTACGTGTTATAATTGATGGGAAATCGCCGGCGCTCAAGAGAGCTTGCGATGCAGGTTCTTTTTCAGATGGAGATAAACAAGGACGACTCGATGGAAGCTGTCGAGTTGTTTTGCAAACACTTCAAGGTGTCCAGGAAGTTAAGGCCGTTCTTGCTCAAACTCGTCCAGGGTGTCAAGCAATATCAAGCTGAAATCGACGGTCTGATTGACGGCTTTTCAGACAAGTGGAAGATCAGCCGGATGTGTGGCGTAGACCGTAATCTTTTGCGATTGGCTGTTTATGAACTCCTCTATTGCGATGATATTCCGGCGAAAGTTACCATTAACGAAGCAATAGAGATAGCCAAGAGATTTGGGACAGAAAATTCCGGGGCGTTCATTAACGGCATTTTGGACAGCATTCGCATTTCCTTGAAAGAAGAAAAGGCCAGAGATGAAAATAGGGTTTATGAATAACCCATCTGCTTCCGTGTATGATGAGATAGTCTCCTTTGGGGAATTCCAATCCGACTTCCTGGACCTTACCATAGAAGGACCTAAAGCCCTTGACCTGGATGTGGACAGGGTGAGGGATCTCCTTGACCAATATGACCTTTCTGTCGTGGGACATACAGATCCATGCCTTCCCTATGCTTACCCGGTCAGTGGAATACGGAAAGCGTGCTTTGAGGAACTGCAAAGGTGTGCCAAGATATTTTCTGCTCTGGGAGCAACAATCATGAATATCCATCCGTGCTATGCCTGCCCGCCTAACGCCAAGCACGATCTTGTAAAATTAAATATTGACGCCCTGAAACCTATCGCGAGAATGGCTAAGAGTTTTGGCCTTACCCTTGTTTATGAAAACTTCACGGCTCCATTTGACTCTGTTTCGACATATGAGGCGCTTTTGAGTGAAATTCCGGATCTTGCCGTGCATCTGGATTTCGGGCACGCAAATATGGGACGGGATAGCGGCGAAACATTTTGCAAGTGCTTCAAAGGGTATATCAAGCATGTACATTTTTCAGATAACCGATCAACTGCGGATCATCATATGCCGATAGGAGTTGGGAATATCGACTGGAAGGAGGCAGTTTCTGCCCTGAAATCTATAGGATATGACGGAACCATCACCCTGGAAGTATTTTGCAATGATCGCACTGTCCTATTCCAGTATTTAGAGGTGAGTAGAAAATATGTGCTTGAGCTTTGGAAACAAGTTAGGTAGATTGAAGTCCAACCTTAAAAAGGAGACGAAACATGGATAGAATAAAGGTGATGGTAAATGGTCTTCCCGGTAATATGGCTGTCAAAGCTGCTGAACACATCGTACAGGCTGATGACATGAAGTTGGTTCCCCACGCCCTCACCGGTCCGGAGATTACGGCAAAGGACGTGCAGATCGCTTCTGAAACCGTCAGACTGATCCGACCGGAGTCACGGCAGCAGATGATAGAATCTATTAAAAAGACCGAAGGCAATTTTGTCTGTGTTGATTACACCCATCCAAATGCCGTCAATGATAATGCATCCTTTTATTGTGAGAACGGTCTTCCTTTTGTCATGGGTACTACAGGGGGTGACAGGAAACTTCTGGTTGATACTGTCCGGGGATCTGAAAACTGTGCTGTGATTGCACCGAACATGGCCAAACAGATTGTAGCCTTCCAGGCCATGATGGAATATGCTGCCAACAACTTCCCTGGTGTATTTAAGGGATATAGCTTAGAAATCAAGGAAAGCCACCAGCGGGGGAAGGCTGATACCAGCGGCACGGCCAAGGCTATGATAGGCTACTTTAACCGATTGGGCATCCCCTTTGCCAAGGAAGAGATTATCATGGAGCGGGACCCCGAGGCCCAGCGGACCAAATGGGGTATCCCTGAGGCGTATCTGACCGGCCATGGATGGCACACCTACACACTGCGGTCTGAAGATGGCACCGTCTTTTTTCAGTTTACGCACAACGTCAACGGACGGGATATATACGCCAAGGGAACGCTCGACGCCATTCGTTATTTGGCGAAAAAGATTGATCAGGGGGCAAAGGGAGAGGTGTTTACCATGATAGATGTCCTGAAAGGTGTGTAGACAAAGCTGCTGCTGGGCTACTTTCCTATCGTTCGCTATAACCTTCTCAAACAGCAGTGATACCGAAAAAAGGAAAGGCTAACCCCGACTTGTCGGACTTGTCGGGGTTAGCCTCGGGCAGGAGGAAAGCGAATGAAGAAAACTCTTCACTGCGTTTGTCCTTAGCTGTAGCAAAGATGGTGCCAGGATGAAATATTGAAAGGAAAGAATTTCTTTTTTTGCGGTGTCCGCACAGATGAAATGTGGCTAACCGTCTTATTTTTCAGTATATTTGTGCGCGCCAAAGTTTCTCTTAGTCCTGCCCAAATCGAATAAAATGACATCCCTGCCAGGCGTTTTAATCCGGACGAAGCTTCTCCATTTGTCCAAATTTTCGTACAAATGGTGGTGCGTTTGCAGCTAATTCCCTGATAATACAAGTAATTATACCAGGTGCCAACTTTTTATACAGGTTGATTCTATTTTGTGAGTAAGTTCTTGATATAATAGCCAATAAGGCAGTATGCCAACTTTTTATACAGTATGCTCGGGCCTACAGAAGGTTATGTTTTTTCAGCCGATACTGCAAGTTGGCTCGCGGAATTCCGAGAAGATTGGCTGCTCGAGACTGTACATTATTTGAAAGAAGGAGGGCTTTCTGGATCAGCCTTTTTTCAATGGCATCCAGCGCTTCAGGTAGCTTGGATAGCTTTTGCCAGTCTATCGGAATTTCGAGATCTGAAAAACTGATCAGTTCCCTCGGCAGATCGTCCATGGTTATCTCGTTCCCTTTGCAGAAAAGTACAGCACGTTCGATGGCATTTTCCAGTTCCCGCACGTTTCCCGGCCAGCGATGATTACACAGAAATTCCGTCGCCTCGGCAGAAATGCTTATCTCTCCCTTATCGGCTTTCCTGGCATATTTCTTGGCAAAGTAGGCTGTTAGAAGCGGAATGTCCTCTGTTCTTTCCCTTAGTGGAGGCAATTCGATGTGAACAACATTCAAGCGAAAGTACAGGTCTTCTCGGAAGGAATGGTTTTTTACCATTGTTTTGAGGTCCTTGTTTGTGGCCGCTATCAGACGTACATCAACGGTAATACTTTTTGTACCGCCCACCCGCTCAAAGGTCATCTCTTCTAATACCCGCAAGAGCTTTACCTGGACAGAAGGTGTCACCTCGCCGATTTCATCCAGAAACAATGTTCCCCCGTCTGCCAGTTCAAAACGACCTTTCCTCGTGGTGGTAGCACCTGTGAAGGCCCCCTTTTCGTGGCCGAATAGCTCGGTTTCCAGCAGGCTCTCAGCAAGTGCTGCACAACTGACCGCTATGAATGGTTTACTGCGGCGGGGACTGTTAAAGTGAATTGCCTTTGCGATCAACTCCTTGCCGGTACCGCTCTCACCCGTAACTAATACCGTTGCCCTGGTTGGAGCTACTTTTTGAATGATATCAAATATAGCCTGCATGGGTTTACTTTTTCCGATTATATTGTCAAAACGATAGCGCCCCTCCAACGCCTGAATTAGACGGCGATTTTCCTTTACCACCCTGTATGTTGCAACCGCTTTGTTGACGATTTGCTTGAGTGTCTCATTTTGAAAGGGCTTCTGGATAAAGTTAAAGGCTCCGAGCTGCATGGCTTCAACGGCTTTTTCCACCGTTCCATATGCCGTCATCACGACTACCGGCAACTCCGGTGACCTTTCCTTGATCCGCTTTAAAAGCTCGATCCCATCCATGGAAGGCATCTTCATGTCTGTGAGGACGAGATCAACCTCTGTGACATCCATGATCTCAAGGGCACGCTGACCGTTATCTGCCGTGAGAACTTCATAGCCTTCCTCTGTCAGAAAAGCACTCAGCACAACAAGATAATTTTTTTCATCATCTACAACAAGAATGGTTTCCATCAGATACCGTTTTCCGTATCAGTTTAGATTTTTGGTATCATTTTAGCCTTTTGAAAATATTATCGCATACGGGCAATCCGGTATAGACCGCCTCAAACTCGAGCATAACCGAGCGTAAAGAAAGAACAGCGCCTGGA
>QMMV01000243.1 GCA_003647435.1 Deltaproteobacteria bacterium
CATGGAAGGTGCGGAAAAAACCACGATGTTTACCAGCACAGGCACAGGGGAACCGAACGCTCCATACTCGGATGATGCCAGGCAGCACCCGCTGTTAGATGACAACGGCGATGGAAAAGGAGAAAACAGTCCTTCCGGAAGCCCGGGCGGCGATGGATATTTGAGTCGCCGACTCTATATCGGTGTCGGTTCAGTGACCGGAAATGCCCCGGGGGACGTGCAGGTAACAGATACGTCAAAGACGCAGTTTTTGGAAGCGGATGAAGGGGCTGCGGCGTTCTGGGCGCGCGTAAACGACAACACCAGGATGTGCAGTTTGTGGATGATCTTAAGGCCTCCGGGATATGAGCCGAATCCTGGCGGCACCGAGCAGATTGAGATGGATCTTCCGTGGCAGGCCTTCGACAGGTATGACCAGGCAGGCGACCGATATGAGTGGAACGAGGTTTCAGGGTTTGACACTCCGGGCACCTACCAAATTTTTTTCTTTGCCAGAGACAATGATACGGGCAACGAGTCTTCTTTACGACAGACGGTGGTTTATAAGGCGAAAGCCGCAAACAATCCTCCGGGCCCCTTTGATTTGCTGTTTCCTTCAAACGGTCTGGAGACAAGGACAACCGTATTGCTTTTATGGTCGGAATGTTCAGATCCGGATCAAGATCCTGTCACATATACGGTTGAGATTGCCGAGGATCCTGACTTTACCGTGCCGGTGCACAGGGCTGAGAGGCTGATGCAGAATCACTATTTTCTCGATTCCGGGGCGGGGTTAAAGGATCTGACGACCTATTACTGGAGGGTAACCGCCGTTGATTGCTATGGAGCAAGAACGGTATCGAGTGAAATATCGAGCTTTGAGACGAACAACACCAACCCCCTGGTTGGCTGGATTCTGGGGCGAGTCTATGATGTTGAAGGAGGGAAGGTCGTAACCGATGCTGTGGTGAGCATCGGGAGCTATAACTTTAACACCTTGCCGACCGGAGATTATCTTGGTTTGCTTCCGGCCGGGACCTATTCGGCAACCGTAACGGCAGGGGGCTATACGAAGGCGAGTTTGCCTGAAGTCGTCATTCCCGAAGGCGGCATCCTGACAAAGGATTTTGAACTCCAGCCCGCAGCCCCGCCGACGAATTGCGGCGATCTGGCCGAAGTCGTTTCTGCCCTGCAGGTCATGGTTGGAAACAATACATCTTCGGCCAGCGCTGACGGAGATATAGACGGTGACGGTAAGATCGGCCTTGCCGAGGCGATCTACACGATGCAGAAGCTGGCCGGATCGGGGGATTGAGAGGAAGGGTGTTGAAGTATTGGAGTGACGGGTAAAAAAGTGCCTGAAATCGGCAAAGCCGACTTCAGGCACTTTAGCTCACTTTAGCTCGCTTTCCTTATCGGCCAGGGCTGCGTGGGCGGCTGCAAGTCTGGCGATCGGAACCCGGAAGGGAGAACAGCTTACGTAATCGAGTCCGATCTTATGGCAGAATATTACAGAGCCTGGCTCCCCGCCGTGCTCCCCGCATATCCCTATCTTGAGTTTCTTTCGGGTCGAGCGGCCGCGTTCCACCCCGAGTTCCATGAGTTCGCCGACGCCAGTCCGGTCAAGTACCTGGAATGGGTCATCAGGCAGGATCTTTTTCTTTATATATTCCGGCAGGAAAGTACCGGCATCATCGCGGGAATATCCAAATGTCATCTGCGTAAGATCATTGGTGCCGAATGAGAAAAATTCGGCCTCCTTGGCGATTTTATCCGCCACCAGAACAGCCCGTGGTATCTCGATCATCGTCCCTACCATGTACTTGAATTTAACGCCGGTTTTCTGCATTACCTCTGCGGCAACTCTGTCAATAATCGCCTTCTGATCCTTGAATTCGTTCAGGGTTCCCACCAGCGGCACCATGATCTCAGGCAATGCCTTGATCTTTTCTTTCTTGCACCTGGCAACGGCCTCAAAGATGGCCCGGGCCTGCATGGCCGTGATTTCGGGATAGCTGATGCCCAGCCGGCAGCCCCTGTGTCCTAACATGGGGTTGAATTCCGATAGCATTTCGGCCTTTGCCGCCACGGCCTTGACCGGAATGCCCAGGTGTGCGGCTGCCTCTTTTTGTGTCTTTTTGTCATGAGGGACAAACTCGTGCAGGGGTGGATCGAGCAGCCTGATAGTGACGGGGCGTCCTTTCATCGTCTTGAATATCTCGTAGAAGTCCTTGCGCTGCATGGGAAGCAGTTTGGCAAGTGCCTTCTCGCGGCCTTCTTTATCCTTGGCCATTATCATTTCCCTCATCGCCCAGATTCGATCTCCAAAAAACATGTGCTCAGTTCTTGCCAGGCCGATTCCTTCGGCGCCCAGCGCAATGGCGTTTGCCGCATCCCGAGGTGTATCTGCGTTGGCGCGGACCTTAAGACGGCGGATTTTATCGGCCCAGGACATGAGTTTTTTATAAGCGGGATTGCCCTTCGGACTTGTCGCCACGAGCGGGAGTTTGCCTTCGTAGATAACCCCCTTGGTACCGTTCATGGTGATCCAGTCTCCTTCTTTCAGGACTTTATCGCCGAAATTTACAGTTTTTTTCTTGAGATTGATACTTGTAATATCACCGCAGCCGACAATGCAGCATTTCCCCCAACCCCGTGCAACCAGAGCGGCATGGCTTGTCATACCACCCTTTGATGTCAGGATTGCCTGGGCTGGCTTCATCCCGTGGACATCCTCCGGGGAGGTTTCTTCTCTGACCAGAATAACTTTTTCGCCTTCGGTTCCGAGGGCTTCCGCCCTGTCTGCCGTGAGCACGATTTTTCCCGTTGCAGCGCCGGGTCCGGCCGGAAGCCCTGCGCCAAGCTTGGTGGCTGTTTTTTCTGCTTTTGGGTCTATCATGGGGTGGAGAAATTCATCCAGTTGATCAGGCCTTACGCGGCCAACGGCGGTCTCCCTGGAGATCAGGCCTTCCTCTACCATGTCGACCGCCATCTTGATGGCGGCCGGGCCGTTTCGCTTTCCAACCCTGGTTTGTAGCATGTAAAGGGTGGCATCCTGAATGGTAAAGTCGATATCCTGCATGTCTCTGTAGCGGGTTTCCAGCTTCTTTCGTATGTCATCGAGTTGCTTGTAAACATCGGGCATTGTTTCCTCAAGCGTGGGAAGGTGGCGGTTCGTGGCTACTTTTGACACCTCATTGAGGGCAAACGGCGTGCGGATACCGGCAACCACATCCTCTCCCTGGGCATTGATCAACCATTCTCCGTAGAAATTATTGTCACCGGTTGCAGGATTTCTGGTAAAGGCGACTCCTGTTGCACAATTATTACCCATATTTCCAAAGACCATCGTTTGGACATTTACCGCCGTGCCCCATTCGTCAGGAAGTCTTTCAATCCGGCGGTAGGCCACGGCGCGCTTTCCAAACCAGGACATAAAAACAGCTTCAATGGCCCCCCAGAGCTGCTCCATGGGATCATCCGGGAACGGCTTGCCGAGGACTTTTTTCACCATCTTCTTGAATTTTTCAGTCAGTGTCTGCCAGTCTTCGGCTGTGAGGTCCAGATCCGTCTTGTATCCCTTTTTTTCCTTGACTTCATCAATCAAGGCTTCAAGCTGACTTCTGATTCCCATTCCTTCTTCGGGCTCGATGCCTGCAGCCTTTTCCATAACAACGTCTGCGTACATGGCAATGAGACGGCGATATGCATCATAGACAAAGCGGGGATTGCCGGTTTTCTTGATCAACCCGGGGATTGTCTTTGATGTGAGCCCAATATTCAGGACTGTTTCCATCATACCGGGCATTGATGTGCGGGCTCCGGAACGAACACTGAAGAGAAGGGGGTTTTTCGGATCTCCGAATTTCTGGTTCATCAATTTCTCGACCCTGGCAAGGTGAGTCTTGACTTCCTTCTTGATTTGCGCTGGAAGCTTCTTCTTTTTCTTGTAATATTCCATACACGCCTCGGTTGTGAGAGTGAACCCCGGAGGCACAGGCATTCCAAGTCTGACCATCTCAGCTATATTGGCTCCCTTGCCGCCAAGCAGGTTTTTCATGCCGGCATCACCTTCTGCTTCTCCGCCGCCAAAGAAATAGACGTACTTAGGACTCTCTTTCATTTTTAACTCCTTTCTTCGAACTTACCGTTTCTGAAAACATATGTGAGCGGTAATATTTTTTTGTATCAGTTTAGATTTTTGAAAATATTAGTGCGGATAGGCCATCCGATTGGAGACTGGCTCACTGTCTGAGAGCATTAGTGA
>QMMV01000244.1 GCA_003647435.1 Deltaproteobacteria bacterium
GAGACGCAGGAGATCATTGCCGATTATCTTCTGCTTTATCGTGGCATCCCGCTGACCATCCTCGAAGCCAAGGCCGAGTCCGAAAGTGCCGCCGACGGAATGCAGCAAGCTTCGCGCTACGCCCGCCGTTTACTGATTCGATTCTCTTTGGCATCCAACGGCAAAGACTGGATTCTGACCGACAACGAAACCGGTCATTTTGAAACCCTCTCAACACCGCCAACGCCTGTGGACATTGTCACCCGGCTTGGTGTAACCATTGACTGGGATCGATGGGAGGCCTCATTCACGGCGGGATACCACGTCGACCAAATCACCCGCAAAACGGTTCGTCCCTATCAGGAAATGGCAATAGCCAAGACCCTTTGGCAATTCGCGCAGGGGAAAACCCGCGCGTTGCTGCTCATGGCTACGGGCACCGGTAAGACCTTTGTTGTGTTCCAGCTCATCTGGAAATTGATGAACGGCGATGCCCTCAAGCGGCAGCACGTGCTGTTTCTCACTGACCGCAACAGCCTCAAGGATCAGGCCTATCGCGCCTTCGCCGCCTTCACGGCGGATGAGCGCGTCACTATCGACAAAGAAACCGTTGCCAATGGAAAGCACCTGGTTGGCAAGGTGTTTTTCGCCAATTACCAGACCCTCGATGAGGAGCTGGACGGCAAAAAGGTCTATGAACACTACCATCCGGACTTCTTCGATCTCGTGGTGGTTGATGAGTGTCATCGCTCAGGATTTGGCGATTGGTTTAGTGTGCTTGAGCACTTTGACTCTGCGCTGCAACTCGGCCTTACCGCCACCCCGCGCGAGCTTGAGGAAGGTAAGCGCGCGCTGACCGAGGAGGAGAGGCGACGCGACACCTATCATTACTTCGGCGAGCCTATATACATATACAGCCTTAAGCAGGCCATCGAGGATGGATACCTCGTGCCTTATCTGCTCGAGGAACGTATCACCAACGTCGACGAAGATGGTTACACCGGCCCCGACGGCAAGCACTACACGACTTCAAACTTCGAGCGTGACATCCGTATGCCGGATCGCACCCGAGCTATCGCCGAGGATCTGTGGGATATCTTAGGCAAGTATGGTCTGCGTGATGAAAAAACCATCGTTTTCTGCGTGGATGACACCCACGCCGCCTTCATGGCTCAGGAACTGCGGCACCTGGCCGGTGACAACGACTACGCGGCCCGCATTACCCGGGCCGAGCGCAACAGCTACCAGTTAGAGCGCAACTTCGCCATCGTTGGCCCCAGCAAGCCGCGCATAGCCGTAACCGTTGATCTGTTGACCACCGGTTACGATGCACCAGACGTGAGAAATATCGTCTTTGTTCGCCCGCTACGCAGCGCGATCCTATACAAGCAGATGAAGGGGCGCGGAACGCGCCTCTGTGAGGATATCAATAAGCGTTACTTTACGATCTTTGACTATTCCGGTGCGAGCCAGCTTGAGGACGCCGAGTTCGACGGGCACCCCGCTAACCGGCAGAAGGGCGCGCAACCCAAATCGAAGCCCAAAAAGAAGACGGGCGAGGAAACGATGCCTAAGCCGGTTGGTGAAGGCGTCTCCGTCATCATCTCGGCGACCAATCGTTATGTCTGCCTGGCCGACGGGCGCAAGATTCCCTTCGAGGAATACACCGAGCAATCACGCGAGTTCATTCTTAGCGTTTCTACCAAGAGCCTGGATGAGCTGCTTGCCATCTGGATCGATAAAAAGAGCCGCAAGGAACTGCGTGAGGAGCTTCGGGACCACGACATCTATCCTGCGGCCTTCCGCCACTATCTGGACCTTGCAGGCACCGATGATGTGGATATCCTTGCTAAAATCGGTTTTGAGTTAGTGCGGGTCCCCACTCGTCGACATAGGGTCGAAAGATTCTGGAATGAAGAAGATTCTTGGTTTCATGACCAGATTCTCCAGCAGAAACAAGCGGAGATAATTCCTTTTCCATCTCGAGAAGAGCTCCCGATGGCAGCTGAATCACAAGCACCTTACGGTTCTGATTCTTTCAAGCGGGATTTTTGGCAGGTCAGCCTGGACCATTATGCCCTGTTCGGCATAGACGATCTGGAGCAAGCCCGCACCTATGGTGCGCCACAGTTTGTAGAACAGTTCGGAAGCTTCCAGACGCTAACTCGTCGCTATGGGGGTGCACAGGCACTTAAAACGGATCTTGAAGCTGTGAAACAGCATCTTTACGTTCCGATGACGGCGTAAAGAAAATATGAAATATGAAATATGAAAGAGGAAAGAGGAAATATGAAAGAGGGAAAACCTGAGGATTTAAAAATTAGAACCAGGAAGTTTGCGCTTCGGGTGATCAGTCTTTACGGTGCCATGCCAAAACGAACGGAATCGCAGGTTATTGGAAAACAAATGCTGCGTTCAGGCACCTCGGTTGGGGCGCATTATCGCGAGGCTCTGCGGGCACGCTCCACGGCCGAATATATCAGCAAACTCGAAGGCGGTATGCAGGAGCTTGAAGAAACCATGTACTGGTTTGAACTCATCGTGGATTCCGGAATTTTTTCTGAATCCAGAATATCGGATCTTGCAAAAGAAGCCGATGAGCTGATGGCAATTCTGACAACAATCGTGAAAAGACAAAAAGGACAATGAAATTCATATTTCCTCTTTCCTCTTTCATACTTGCATCTACAAGAGAGGCATAAACGAATGAAAAACAATGGTGATCACCGCAGGCAGGAAGTGCAGCAGATCGTCAAGAACGCCTGCGATCAGCTCAACCAGGAGGGTGTGGACGCTCGCAACTACGTTGAGCAACTTGCCTGGCTTTTCTTCCTCAAGGCATTTGACGAGGCTGAGGCGCGCCGGGAGGAAGAGGCTGCCTTTGACGATGAACCCTACGAGCGCCGTCTCGCCGGCGAGTTCGCCTGGTCGTCCTGGGCCAAGGACACCGATCACCCGGACCGGATGCTGGAATTCGTCCAAGGCAAACTCTGGACCAAGCTCACCAGTCCCGACCCCAAGAAGGGCCTGGGAGAGGACCTGCTGGCCCAGCGTTTCCGGCGCATTTTCGACAACGTGCGCAACTACTGCCGACGGGGCGCGTCTTTTGCCAAGGTCGTTCAGCAGGTCGACAAACTGCATTTTTCCGATGAAACCGATGTCATCGTACTCTCGGAAATTTATGAAGATCTCCTCAAGCGCGTGGCCGCCGACTCCGCCGGGTATGCTGGCGAATTCTACACCCAGCGGCACATCATCCGCACAATGGTCGAGGTCGTGCAGCCCAAGGCAGGCGACCGGGTTTACGATCCCTGTTTTGGCACGGCGGGTTTCCTTGGCGAGTCTGCCGACTATATCCGTGAAAGCGCCAACCTCAGCGGCAAGCAGCTTGATAAACTCCAGCGCCATACATTCTATGGCATCGAAATCAAGCCGCTTACCTACCTGCTGGGCACCATGAACATGATCCTGCACGGCATCGAGGGAGCCAACCTGGAATTGGCTAACACGCTGGAGCTTCACAGCTCGAACGTACCCGAAAAGGACAAATACACCGTCATCCTCTCCAATCCGCCCTATGGCGGGAAAATGGCCCAGAGTCTCCAGAACAATTTCCGTGTCAAATCCAGCGCCACCGAGTGCCTGTTTGTCCAGCACATCATGGCCAACCTCGCCAGGGGCGGACGCGCCGGCGTGGTCATTCCAGAGGGTGTGCTTTTCCGCGGCGGACCCGACCAGAAAGTCCGTAAGGAACTGCTGGAGCATTTCAACGTTCACACCATTCTTTCGCTCCCGGCGGGCTGTTTCCTGCCTTATACGGGCGTCAAGACCAATGTCATTTTCTTCGACCGTCCGAAGACGCAGCCCAAGAGCGGACAAATGGCCACCAGGAGCGTATGGTTCTATGAGCTGACCAACGACGGCTTTGAACTCAAACAGACCCGCAAGCCCATTGAGGGCAGCCAGATTCCCGACTTCCTAAAAAAATGGAAAAAGAGAGCCGATGGCGAGAACTCATGGACGGTTCCGGTCGAGGAGATCGTCGAGCGCGGCTACGACCTGTCGGCCAAGAACCCGAACCGCAAGGACGATTACGAACACCGCCCGGCGCTGGAACTGGTGCAGTCCATCAAGGCCAAGGAAGAGCGGATCATGGATCTGCTGGGTGAATTGGAAGAGATATTGAAGCGCAAAGATGAAATATGAAGGATGAAAGATGAATAAAGGACAAGTGCAGAGGAGCGGGCCTGTATACTAC
>QMMV01000245.1 GCA_003647435.1 Deltaproteobacteria bacterium
AAAAACAGACACAATGAGCATACGGGCAATCCGGTATAGACCGCCTCAAACTCAGACAGTGAGACAGCCTATACCGGATTGCCCGTATGCGATAATATTTTCAAAAGGCTAAAATGATACTATTTTTTCAAAGGACCAAAGTGATGACAAATAACTAACAGTATGCACCATTTTCATTATCATAACAACTGCATGTATTGCGAAGACGTCCCTGTCCCAGAGATTGCGCAGAAGACTGGGACTCCATTTTACCTGTACAGCCATGCAACCCTCAGGCACCATTTTCTCGTATTTCAAAAGGCGTTTGAAGGCATTCCCCACCTGATCTGTTTCTCTGTCAAGGCCAATTCAAACCTCGCCGTCTTGAGACTATTCGGAAACCTCGGCGGGGGGCTTGATATTGTATCAGGCGGCGAGCTGTTTCGAGGCCTCAAGGCGGGTATCCCGCCAGAAAAAATCGTCTTTTCAGGTGTAGGAAAGCGCCGGGACGAAATCGTGTACGCCCTTAAATCCGGCATCCTCATGTTCAATGTGGAATCACATCAAGAGCTGGAACTGATAGACCGGTGCGCTGCCCGCCTGAACAAGAAGGCCCCTATTTCACTTCGAGTCAATCCGGATGTAGACCCGGGCACGCATCCGTATATCTCTACCGGCTTAAAAACCAACAAGTTCGGGTTGAGCGAGGCAGAGGCAATAGAAGCTTACAGGTGGGCCGGCGGCCGTCCTCACCTGAACGTGATCGGGATTAGCTGTCACATAGGTTCCCAGCTTACCGAGGTAGATCCATTTCTTGATGCACTAAGGCATGTTAAGGACCTGATTGCTGTACTGAATGCTTCTGGTATTTCGGTTACGTATTTAGACCTGGGCGGGGGGCTGGGAATTACATACGACCAGGAATCCCCGCCGCTTCCAAGTGAATACGGCAAGGCAATTTTGGAGACCCTCGGCGATTCCGCCTTTACACTTATCCTCGAGCCTGGCCGGGTGATTGTGGGGAATGCCGGAATACTGGTAACCAGGGTCCTATATACCAAGAAATCTGAAGGAAAGGATTTCGTCATCGTCGATTCAGCCATGAACGACCTTGTTCGGCCATCCCTTTACGGGGCTTATCATGCTATTGAGCCGGTCATCAAAGACCCTTCAGGGACCATAAGGGCTGATATAGTGGGTCCTATCTGTGAAAGCGGGGACTTTCTCGCCCGGGACCGGAAAATCCCCGAAGTTCAGCCGGGTGATCTACTTGCAATCATGAGTGCGGGGGCCTATGGCTTTACAATGTCTTCGAATTACAATTCGAGACCTCGTATTCCCGAAGTTATGGTAAAAGGAAATCAATTTTATATCATCAGGCGGCGCGAGTCTCACCAGGATCTGATTGCCGGAGAATCGATACCTGATTTTCTCTGAACCCCTTATATTAAATCGGAAATGACTAAATTACAATCCAGAATCGGAAGGGCAATTCCGTTCTATAAGATGAGCGGTAGCGGGAATGATTTTATCCTTGTGGATAATCGTGACAACATCGTTCCGGAGAATGGCTTAAGTGAGTGGATTGCTTCCGTTTGCCGACGGAAACACTCGGTAGGAGCCGATGGACTCATCCTTATTGAAAACTCGGAAAGGGCTGATTTCCGGTGGCGATTTTTTAATGCAGATGGCGGGGAGGCGGAGATGTGCGGAAACGGGGGCCGCTGTGCGGCGCGGCTTGCCTGCCTCAAAGGAATTGCCGGCCCACGACTTAGTTTTGAAACCCGGGTTGGCGTAATTCGGGCAGAGGTGACAGACAAGCGAGTCAAGCTGGAGATGCCTCAACCATCTTCTGCTGAAATTGATTACCCGATTCACCTTGAGGGGAAGGACCTCACTATCTCCAGTATCACGGTTGGAGTGCCACATGTGGTAATCTGGGTTAGCCGGCTGGGTGAGGCTCCAGTTTTTGAGACAGGCCGGCTTATCAGGTATCACGAACGTTATGCCCCGGCTGGCACCAACGTAAACTTCGTCGAGACTCTAACTGACGGGACGATTGCTATTCGAACATACGAGCGGGGTGTGGAAGGAGAAACAATGGCCTGTGGCACGGGCTCTGTTGCGGCTGCCCTCATTGCTGCGGTAAAAGGGATTGCCGTTTCTCCAGTCAGACTTCAAGTGTACGGGGGCTATGTTCTTAAGGTCTACTTTGAAAGGGACGGCAGTAATTTTCATGACGTTTTTCTTGAAGGAGACGCAAGGCTTATTTATGAAGGCCGCCTTTTGGAAGAGGACAAAATTGAAGATTGAAAAAGCCAACAGACTGAAGGAACTTCCCCCGTATCTTTTTAAGGAAATAGATCGCCTGAAATAGGAGGTTCGCTCAAAGGGGGTAGATATTATTGATCTTGGCGTGGGGGATCCGGACCTGCCAACACCTCCTCACATCATTGAGGCCTTGAAACAGGCTGCAGCAGACCCTCTGAATCATCGCTACCCTTCCTATTCAGGTCTGGCTGCATTTAAGGGTGCAGTGGCAAGGTGGTATAAGAGAAGGTTTGATGTAGATCTTGACCCCGACAGAGAGGTTCTTACCCTGATCGGATCGAAAGAAGGAATAGCTCACATTCCCCTCGCCTTTGTAAACCCGGGGGATATTGTCCTTGTGCCGAGCCCGTCCTATCCTGTTTATCATATCGGCACACGGTTTGCCGGCGGGAAACCGCATCTGATGAAACTTACAAAGGAGAACGACTTTTTGCCTGATCTTGAAGCTATTCCTCCTGAAGTAGCTCGAAAAGCGAAGATCATGTTCATAAATTACCCTAATAACCCGACAGCGGCAGTGGCTACGAGGCAGTTCTTTGAATCGGTTGTCTCCTTTGCCTTACGGCAGGACATTATCGTCTGCCACGATGCGGCTTATTCCGAAATGGCCTTTGATGGTTTCAGGCCCATGAGCTTTCTTGAAGTTGAAGGGGCCTCCTCCGTTGGAGTAGAGTTTCATTCTCTGTCCAAGACTTACAACATGACCGGCTGGCGGATCGGATTTGTGATTGGCAACCCGGAGATCATTAACGGCTTGGGTGAGGTCAAGAGCAATATTGACTCCGGTCTATTTCAGGCCATTCAAATTGCAGGAATTGCCGCCCTTGAGGGAGACCAGGAATGCGTAGAAGAGATGAAGCGAACCTATGCAGAGCGCCGGGACATCATGGTGGAAGGTTTGGAGTCTATCGGTTTCTCTGTAAAAAAACCAATGGCAACATTCTATTTATGGGTGGAAGTACCATCTGGTGAAACCTCTGCTTCCTTCGCAAGCCGTCTTCTGGCAAGGGGGGGGATCGTGACTACACCCGGGAATGGGTTTGGCCCGGGAGGGGAAGGATATGTGCGCATGGCCCTCACCGTGAATCGTGAGCGGATTCGTGAGGCCGTGGAGCGGATTCACTCAATTGAACTATAAGCATCAAGCATACATAGGGATAGGATCGAATGTCGGGAACAGGGTTGAAAATTGCCGGAAGGCAATCACTGCTATCAATGCCTGTAAGGGTTGCATGGTGGATGCCCGGTCTCCGCTCTATGAGACAGAGCCTGTTGAGTTTGAAACTCAAGATTGGTTTATCAACGGCGTGCTGAAGATTCGAACCTGTCTTCAACCAGAAACCCTTCTCGCCAGGCTTCAGGCCATTGAGCGAGGCATGGGGCGTGAGCCGGGCGGACTGAGATTCGGGCCAAGGATTATTGATCTGGATATCCTTTTTTTTGATAGGCGGATCATAGAGACGGACAGGCTGCAGATTCCACATCCGAGGTTGCACCAAAGGCGTTTTGTGTTAAAGCCTCTTTGCAGCATAGCACCTGAACTCGTCCATCCTGTTTTAAAAAAAACTGCATCCTCCCTGCTCAAGGGCTTACAGGATGGAGAAAAAAAGGTTAATATTATCTGATAAGGCAGACCGAATGCTGTCATGTACCTTCCTTTGATTTCCTTATGAGGGGACAATGTGTCTGAAATTATCCCCTCCATTTCGCCTTCAGCCTTTTTTCCTGTCTGCTATTGTTTCTTTCACATTAGCCCAGAGAAACGCTTCCGCTGGATCGATAACATGAACCATAATTATTTCTTCCATCCCTGCCCTTTTCAGATACGGGATACATTGTAAAATCGTATTGGAATGGAGAGAATAATCAATGGGAAAGAGTATTTTTTAAACATAATTATCTAAAGAGTTTTCCATAAAAAA
>QMMV01000246.1 GCA_003647435.1 Deltaproteobacteria bacterium
AGGCAGGGGCTCGAGTTTGAGACGGTCTCCAATCGGATGGCCTGTCCGCAATAATATTTTCAAAAAGCTAAACTGATACCTTGATTCTTATTCAATAAGTTGTTATTGTCCGCTGGAAATTTTGCGGCACCGATAGATATGGCTGGTAAATTCAAAATGTCAAGGGCTACGTACGCAGCAGCAATAATCATATTATGCGGTTTTGGAGTTGCCGTGACCTGGCTGTGTACAACAAAACTGGAACGGGAAACGCCACGACTTGTTCTCAAAAAAGCTATTCATTCCATAGGGGCTTCCTGTACCCTCGAGGCCGTGGCCTCTGACGAAAAAAGCGGCCTAAAAAGGGTGTGGATAGCAATCCTGCAAGGAGGAAAGGAAGTCACCCTCTTTGATCAAAAGTTTCCTTCAGTCGGGTTCTTCGGGGGAGGTTCACTTCGCAAGCAACCGGTTTGTATCGAAATCAAGCCGCATGAGCTTGACCTCAAGGATGGAGAAGCGGTTCTCAGGACGCGGGTTTGGGACCATTCGTGGTGGGGATGGATGTCCGGGAATCGGTTTTATGCAGAACACAACCTGGTAATCGATACCAAAGCGCCCGAAATTGATGTGCTTACCCGCAATCACTATCTCAATCAAGGAGGTGCAGGCCTAATCATCTATCGAATCTCTGAATCCGTCGCTAAAAGCGGGGTAAACGTGGGTAAAAGGTTTTTTCCCGGTTCAAGCGGCTACTTTGCTGACCCCGATATCTTCATAGCTTTCTTTGCCATTCCCTATGACGTCGGCCCCGATGCTCAGCTTTATATAACAGCCACAGACCTTGCTGGTAACACCTCGCGGATGGGCTTTTCCTATCACATCAACCGAAAGAGATTCAAAAAAGACATCATCAACGTTCCCGATGCCTTTCTTAAGCGCAAAATGCCCGAGTTTGAGCATTTCATAGGGAAGGAGAAATCTTCCGCCCCTTTGATTGACAAGTTCCTCACCGTGAACCGGGATGTTCGCCGATTAAGTAACAAGACTATAGTTGATACGTGCAAAAAGAGTGATCCCAGGCTGTACTGGAAGGGAAAGTTTCTGAGGCTTCCAGCTTCGGCTCGAAAAGCTGGATTTGCGGATTATCGCCTATACCGATATCGAGGGGATGTCATAGACAAACAAGTCCATATGGGAGTCGATTTAGCATCCACTGCCCATTCAGCGATTCCTGCTGCCAACAATGGACGGGTTGCGTTTTGCGACGAACTTGGTATTTATGGTAAAAGCGTCATTATAGATCATGGTTTTGGCCTTTTCAGCATATACGGGCATCTGAGCCGGATACAGGTGACCAGAGGCCAGATGGTATCAAAGGGAGATATAATCGGTTTCACAGGAAGCACAGGTCTGGCCGGAGGAGACCACCTCCATTTTGCCATGATGATTCACAACACCTTTGTTAATCCAGTTGAGTGGTGGGATTCAAACTGGATTAAACATAATGTGATAGATAAGTTGAAAGTGTCTAAAGTGAGCTGAAGTAATGAAGGCATCGATAAATTATATATAAGTTCGGTTGACTGTGGGGAAAAAAGATGAAGCGTTATAAAGTTCAGAAGACATTCCGGGAGATCAATCAGAAAATAAGGGATGGCAATGTTGTTGTGGTCACAGCGGAGGAAATTATTGATATTGTCAAGGAAAATGGCCCGGTGGCGGCTGCCCATGAAGTCGATGTTGTAACAACTGGAACCTTTTCACCCATGTGTTCATCTGGGGCGTTTATCAATCTCGGACATTCAGTACCCGGAATCAAGGCCAGCAAGGTCTGGTTCAATAACGTTCCCGCATATGCCGGTCTGGCTGCTGTTGATTGCTACATCGGGGCAACCGAGCCAAGCGAAGAAGACCCCCTGAATAAGGTTCATCCCGGAGAATTCAAATATGGAGGGGGCCATGTGATTCAGGATCTTGTGGCAGGCAAGGCTGTACACTTAAAGGTCGCAGCCTACGGGACAGATTGTTATCCCAATCGCGGTTTCGAAAAGGAAATCACGTTGCGGACCCTTTCGCAGGCCACTCTGTGCAATCCGAGGAATGGAACCCAAAATTACAATTGTGCAGTAAATCTCAGCAACAAAACGATTTACACATACATGGGAACTCTCAGGCCGAATGCCGGAAATGTTAACTACTGTTCTGCAGGACAGCTCAGCCCGCTGATAAACGATCCATACTACCGCACTATCGGTATAGGTACCAAGATCTTCCTTGGGGGAGGCCAGGGATTTGTGACCTGGCAGGGGACTCAGCACAAACCAAGGGTGAAGCGAACTAAAAATGGCATCCCGCTTTCTCCCGCGGCCACACTCTGGGTTACGGGGGACTTGAAACAAATGAGCCCCAAATGGCTGGTAGGATTGAGTATACAGGGGTACGGCTGTTCCCTGGGTGTTGGGCTCGGAGTTCCCATCCCGATCTTAAACGAGGAGATTGTGCAATATACGGCTGTTTCAGATGATGAAATCTTCACTCAGATATTAGACTATGGGTGTGATTACCCGGCAGGCAGATACAAAACGTATGGCACCGTCAGTTACAGTGAGCTTAAGAGTGGAACCGTGCGTGTGAATGGACAGGATGTGCCCGCTGTCCCGTTGTCGAGCGTGGTGAGAGCGAGGGAGATTGCGGAAAAGCTAAAACAGTGGATACAGAAAGGAAGATTCACTTTGGGCGAGCCTCAGAAATTACTGCCGTCGCGGTGATCCCGTTCACCGGCGGGAGTAATAACAAATGGCCACTGCGCAGTGATAAATGAGAGAGGCATCTTTTTAGGAGACCTTTGCATAACTCCCTTGAACGGCCATTATGAACCTGTCTGGTTTGTCTGGTTTGTCTGGTTTGTTTGGTCTGTTTGCCGGGCGCAGTTCACCCCGTTAAATAGGCTTCCCTTCGGGAAATTTAACGGGGCAGGCGACCCACACCGGTGGGCAAATCACAAACTGTTTGAGGCCGTCAGACCCTGTTTTTGGGATTTAGCAAGCAAGCCCGTGGATGGGTCAACAAGTTCATACATAATATTTTCAAAAACCTGAAGTGAGACAAAATTTGAAAAAAGACAAAACATCCGGGATGCCTGATGTTCCGACGAAGGGCATCTTTCGGCAATACGCGGAAGCTATTCTCCTTGCTGTTATCCTTGCACTTTTTATACGGACCTTTATTGTGCAGGCGTTTAAAATTCCTTCCGGTTCCATGGAGCCGACACTCCTGATCGGTGATCATATCCTGGTAAATAAGTTTATCTATGGCATAAAACTTCCATTCATTGACAAGACACTTATCCCTGTCACAAAGCCAAAACGCGGGGATGTTGTGGTATTCAAGTTCCCGGAGGACCCAGGTAAAGACTTCATAAAGAGGGTGATTGGCATCCCGGGGGATGTTGTTGAGATTCGGGATAAGAAGGTATATATCAATCATAAACCTATGCTGAATACACATTGCATACACTCGGATCCGCATATTGTTGCAGGCAAAGGTGGAAGGCGCGATAATTTCGGGCCTGTAAAGGTCCCCGCACATTCCCTTTTCGTTATGGGAGACAATCGCGATCACAGCTACGACAGCCGATTCTGGGGCTTTGTCGATTTCTCGGCAGTCAAGGGGAAGGCGTTTATCATTTACTGGTCATGGGATAGATATAACTCAGGGGTCAGGTGGAAGCGTCTGGGGCACCTTATCCGCTGATGATTGTTTTCATGCCGAAGCGTCTCCGTGTCTCCTGCACCTGAGCAGTTGCAACCCAATAAACCAAACATATCCGACGGGCTCATGAAATTCGACAAGAAAGATATCCTCGACATTGAAAGCCTTTCAGTAGAAGAAATCCAACTTATTCTCGACACCGCAGAGACGCTGAAAGAAATATCGAGCCGCCCTATCAAAAAAGTTCCCACCCTGCGCGGCAAGACCGTTGTTAATTTCTTCTATGAGCCGAGCACCAGAACTCGAACATCATTTGAGATAGCCGCAAAAAGACTCAGTGCCGATACGATAAGTGTTTCGGCTTCTACAAGCAGCATGGTCAAAGGGGAAACCCTGATAGATACCATGAAAAATCTCCAGGCCATGAACCCGGATGTAATTGTTATTCGTCACAGTGCCGCCGGCACACCACACATGCTTGCCAGGCTGGTCGAAGCTTCTGTGATCAACGCCGGCGACGGGATGCACGCCCATCCAACCCA
>QMMV01000247.1 GCA_003647435.1 Deltaproteobacteria bacterium
CCAATACTGATCGCTCTGCCGGCGCTGACATCTTGAGCAAGCCACCGGGCAAGCGTCTCAGCCTTCTCCACATAAGGCATTAGGAGCAGGAAATTTGCCGATGTGCATTCGCGCTTTATGGTGGCAAGCAAAAGTTCTATTCTTAAGCCCCGCGTTTCATCCTCGATGTTGTGGGCCTCATCCATAACGATCAGGGCCAAGGGGCGAGGTACTTTTTTATTGCGAATGACCAACTGCAATTTTTCCGGCGTCGCGACCAGAACATCAAATGCGCGATTTTCACCATTTCTAGTGAGCAAGTCATCTTCGAACGTGTCGATCTCAACTGCTCCGGTCAGTTGTTCAACTCGTATTCCGATTGTTTCGAAGTCACGGCGAAGCCGGCGAGTAATCTGAGCCGTCAGTGCACGAGTGGGTGCCACATAAGCCACCCAGCCTGAATCCTGGTCGAACTGGTTCAGAGCTTGTAACATACGGAACTGAGCCAGGAGAGTTTTCCCGCCAGATGTTGGCATCTCAACCACAATCGCTGTTGTGGCTTGGTCGAGAAGTCCCTGTTCTTGCAAAGCTGCGCGCTGAGGGGGGAGTAACTCGAACATGGCCTGCTGTTTAGTGACCTCGCGTATGAACTTGGTCACGCGTGAGTTCACCGCACGGGCCACCCACCATATCGAACCGGCCACCATCTGTCGTGACGCTGCATGAAGCCAGCGTAACAGCACTTCCAACTGCGTATCACTGCCGGCTGTGGCAGCATCTATTGCTGACTCATAATGCTTATCCAGACGGGATGAAATATCCGCGGGTTCACCCTGAAGCATGTACTTGGCCAGCAGTTCCGTTCCCTTGGCCCAGTGATACAATGCAATAAGCCGAAAAGCCATGGCACGGTCGGCAATGTTGGAACCATTATTTAGCACACCAGATTCATAGGTTTTCTGGTCTTCACGCAACCCGGCGATGATTTCCCGGATACGATCCAGGTCGTCCCAACGTTTTTTTCGGAATAGACGAATCCAGCATTCAAAAAGTCGATAAAGCAGTCGCCGATCCCAGGAAGCATCCGCGACAGAAGGAACATGAATGATCTGCTCGTTTTCGTTATACCAGCGTCGCAGATCGGACCAGCGATCCCCGCAATAGGCGAGAGCAGAAAGGTGAAGGATATGAAAAATTCGCTCTTCTTCTTGTTCTGGCAAATCAAAAAGGCGGCGCAGCGTAAAGGCCCGCCATGCTCCTGCGGCACATTGAGCACGCAGTTCGTCATTACCAGAAGCGGGATTTAACACAGCGCTCAGCCCTTCAATGGCCGCCATTTCATAGGCCATGGCAAGACGGCGTAGCAGATCATCATCTGAACCGTTTTCCGGAAAATCGATGTGTATCTGCCGGCCAACCGCTTTCTTCACAAGCCTGGCGTTGGCCACTTTAAGACCCCGGTCACGTTCGGCTTCACTTAAGGCCAATACAGCCCAGTGATTATCGACAAGCTGGAGGTGCTCTTCTTTGATCATGTGTCACCTCCTTTGCGTGATTGAACGACTTTTTTGCTAAGAGAGTCTATACTTCCAGCAGGCAAATAGATGGCAATCAGTTCGATGGACATTGCTGATGGGCAGTCCTTGCCCAGCTTGGTTACGCGAACCTGCAGATCATCACGGTGTGGTTCAACATCTCGCACAAGCAGACCGAAAAGACAAGCATCTGCGCTGTCGGCGTTATAACGTTTGTACGCGTTGATGAATCGTCCTTTCCAGGAGGCGTTCACTGCCCGATGCCAGAGGTATTTCACCAAATCGTCACGAATTGAAACCTTGTCTCTCAAGTCTTCAAGCTGCTGTTTGAGCCCGGTTCTTCCATACATTGCTCCCGGCGGATGTTTTGCTTCACCGGAAGTCTTGACTTCACCGAATGCAAAGCAATCTTGTTCGCCGTCCTGATGAAATCCCACCAAATCAGCTCCCGGAAGGCTTGAGCCGGATTTCCTTTCATCCCGGCCATCTGGCCAAGGGAAAGAACAGTTTCGGTGATGGGTAAGGTATGATTCTGCCAGACCTTCGCCTACTCGCCAGGCCTCCGGCTCCTGCTCACTATTAAGGACTCTTTGGACGCCTTCACGATCAAACTCTGTTTCACTCAACCCTTCCAGTATGGCAGCGCAATCCGCATTTCCAGCGTCATCGAATACGACTCCTGCCACTGGCCCTGCCAATGCGGTATCCAGTTCCTCGGCAGTCCAGGAGATACCGCAACCGGTGACCGGCGCTGTGCCAATCGTATATTCGACTGTGCCTGCCGACAGGGTCATTGATCTTCGCCTCCACGCTGAACTTTACTCTGCCACGCGAGAACCAGCGCTTTGTTGCCTTTGACCACTTCGGAAATAATCGTCGCCAATGCTTTGGTTTCTGCTCGATAGGTGCCAACATACCCAGAACGAATCAGACTTATCATGTCTGTTTCGCGTAAGTATGTTCCATCCAGAGCTTCATAGCTTACGCGGATTCCACCCTTTGGTCCCCTGGCTTCAGGTGATGCCAAAATCTGATTCAGATGATCCAGAGAAACCACAAAGGATTGATGCGAATCATCGACCACCTTTCGTTTCACAAATTTGAAGAAAAATGGATTACGCTCCAAGCGGTAATCGTTGACTTCTCCATGAAATGCGGGGAGCCTCATTCTCGCAATTTCATCCCGTAATTGTTCGTCAGGCCTGAATTGCCAGTCCCGGTTTCCGTTCTGACTTTTTGCTTCCTCCAACATCTTGTACTGAACCATGACGATATTGCCTCTGGTCTCGTTGATGTAAATCAGGTCAACCCCAAGCATTTTTTCCAGAGGCAACTTATTAGCCGTATAGATCACTAGGCGCTCATCCCGCTTTTCAAACACGGCACGCCCTGTGATGTCTGTTGCAACTAAATCGAATCCTGGCAATCGAGACGCATCCGTATGAATGATATTATCTTCGTACAGGTGAGAGCCAATCAGGCTAAGGCCCGACGAGCCACCTCGCTTCAAAACAACTTCAACAGGCGTTTCATTTGCTCGGAGACCGAAGGCTGCCATGGCGGAGTGAATGGCGTCTTCCTGAGCCCAGTTGATATGAGGGATACGCCGCAATTTGGGTAGTTGTGACAATGCGACTTCCAGCGAAGCATGGTTTTCGGGTTCTTGCGCTAGCAGATGTATGAGATGAGAACTCAATTTTGGTGAAAGACTAGAGAATTCACCAGTGCTTGGTAATCTGTCGTTGAGGAGGTGCTTCATCCGAGTATCTGCGACTCTTTCCTTTAACTCTCGTAGCGAAGACGGAACAACTGAGCGAAGCTTCTTAATGGTCAAACGAGAATCGAAAGTGCTAACGGCGGTTTTCCTGGTTGCCGTTGCCAGATAACATTGGGTGGCATCGTACTCTTGAATTTCAAGCAAGCAGATTGTCGGCAGTTTGAAGTTTTGGAAAACCCAATGGGGTTTTACAATTGTCAGGTGCTCAAACCCTTGCCTGGCATTGAGCAAAGATTCCGAAAACGCTTTATCGAAGCGAATCAAGATCAATGGTTTTTTTTCAACCCATTGTGCAATCTTGGTCGCCATGCTCATACCGTACCCTCCACAAGTTTTTCCGCATCGGGTACGCGCAGTTCACCGGAAATGAGTTTTGGGAGGAGGGTATCGCGAATGGCCGTTAGTTCACGTGATTCCAGGCAATTGAGCACCAACTGCTGGTGTAGAGGGCCGACTTGGTCTACAAAGGCATCCAGAAGATCTAATGGAGGGATGACAACAGGTATAGGCCTAAAATTCCTTTTACTGATCTCAGCAAAGGTTGTCCCCCCAGCATTACTTTTGATAATGTCCATGTTTGTTCTGGTCCACTGGAGAACATAGTGGTTGGGCAAATCGCCGTTGCAGATCATGGCAATAATCCCTTGATTTACCGATACGGGTATTTCTGTAATTGCCAGATATCCAATTGGTGCCCGAGAGGACAACAAGACTGTTCCAACTGGCAGTTGCCTTGAGCTGATTTTTTCCACACCAGCATCTGTAATGTGGCGTTCCGTTCCAAGTATCACAGGACTTATAAGTGACGACATGTCTTTGGGCGTCACAAACGGATTCGTTCCACCATCCCAATACTTGGGATTTTTGGTGCTGGGTGTGGAACCACCAACACACTGAACTGCTTCCCCTATAGGCCGAACC
>QMMV01000248.1 GCA_003647435.1 Deltaproteobacteria bacterium
CATCCAAATGCCTCACGCATTTCCGGAAATGACCAGTGAGTGACCGGTATGATCTCAAACCGGCCTGCCAGGCTTTCTGTCAGGCCTTGTTGCATGAGCAACTGGGATGATCCCAAAATGACCACGTGAAGTTGTCTGCTTTCAGCAGAATCCTCATCCCATAGCCTCTTTACGGTTTCCGACCAGCCAGGAACTTTTTGGATCTCATCAAGAACGAAAACGGCCTTTTGGCCTTTTGGGCCCATTGACAGCAATTTCGTTCGTGCTATCTCCCACTGCTGTTCTATCCACACCCTGTCCCTGAGGACTGGCTCATCTGCAGAAGCATAGTGAGAGGGGAAGCTTAGTTGGGCAAGAACCTGTCGCGCTATAGTAGTTTTACCGGTTTGGCGTGGGCCGATCAGGGCCTGAATAAACCGCCTTTTTTCATTCAAGCGATCAAGCAAGATAGTGGAAATAGGTCTTGAAAACATAATGATAACAATAAGCTGACAATTTGCTCATTTACCTGAGTAAATTTACTCGATGTCATTACGCCTTGTCAAGAGCATGGTGGAGGAATGTAAAAAGGGGGACAGGTACTTTATGCTTATCGGATGTTCTTCGGGGGTCCGGGGAATATAGGTCACGCCTTATGATTATGTCTCCAATAACCTCCTTTCTAAAAGACTCTGCATATCGCGGCGTCCGTCTGCTATTAGAAGTATATAGACATTTTTATCCATGATCCGGTAGATTATCCTGTAGGGTTTGAAAAGAACTTCCCTGTATTCCTTGATCCCCAACCTCGAAAGTTCATGCGGGTATGATCCACGATTGGGGAACTCCGAGAGGGCTGAAAAATTTTTTTGGACCTGCTTTAAAACATGATCGGCCTTCCTCGAAGAGTCATGCTCCCTGATATAGTCATAAATTTCCTTAAGGTCTGATGCCGCATCCCTTGTCAAATAGACCTTGAACCCCATCTATTGATCCGCCCCTGCTTTCTGGGTATCTTCTATTGCCTCGTCGGCAGGAATGACATCCCCTTCCTGGATCTGTTTCATACCCAGTGCCAAGATCTTGAGCAAAGCCATGGTCTCCTGGGTCTGCTCGTAGCTTTTAATGTCCTGGATTACGACCTTGGCTTCACCATTCTGCGTAATCACCAGGGGTTTTTGAGATTTGGAGAAATTTCTAATTATTTCAGCAGCATGGGCTTTCAGGTAGCTGATCGGTTTTATTTGCTCAGAGTATTTCATGATGACCTCCCTTATTGATACAACTTAATTTAGTCTCTTAACAGGTCAAAAGTCAATGGCTGGCTTCCCAGCTTTCCCGCTTCCTGGGTACCGGACGCCGTACTTTACGGATTCGGGGATCATAGGCACCAAGGAATTCGTTTCAGCGAACTACCATCGATTCCAGGATGTTTTCCGTTCCAAGCGGGAAAAGGTCCCCAAGCCGGTCTCAGGCCTGGAGGGGGTCTATTCGCTCAAGCGGTTGGCGGAGGGGTAAAGGGGTTACTTGGGTTTGTTGGGTTTATTGGGTTTGTTGAGTTGCTTGGGTTACTTGGGTTCATTGGGTTACCTGGGTTGGTCGGGCTATGAGAAAAATGCTTGTCTCACGCCCGCGCCCCTTCGCTTTCACTCAGGGGCGCTCGAGGCCGCAAAGGGCGCAGAGAAAGTCTCTTTATAGAATCAAAGGTGCGTTCATTTCTTTGCTCTTGCGTGAAACAGGCATTTCTCAGTGTACTCGGCGGCCCCTGTGTGAGGATAGAAAAGGCGTGGCCGGCCTCGAAGGGGTCTATTCGCTGAAAAGGCTGGGGGAGGGATTGAAACGACCGCCCTTGCGGCCTTGACTGACCATCCCGCTAATAGGCATCTTTTCGATGTCTTACCCGCATGACACTCACGGTCTTCTCTTTCGTGTCGATCTCGTAAATAATTCGATAGTCCCCGACCCGGATACGCCAATCGTTCTTAGATCCAACAAGTTTCCGGCAACCTGCAGGCTTTGGGTCTTGAGAGAGGGCTTTGAGGAATGGAATTATGCGTTGGAAAACGTCAGGAGGGAGTCTTTTGAGATCGCGTTCGGCCCTTCTTTCGAGAAATACCTCATACACCGGGATTATACTCCTCGAGGAATTCCTCTAAGGTGCGAAATTTCATGGCCCGCTTCCTTATCTTTTCCAATGCCTTTAGATCTTCCACATCCTCCAATCGCTCCAGCATTTCCTGGTATTCTTTGATATCAATGATCACGGCTGTGGGTTTGCCATCCCTGAAAACAACCTCAGGGGTTTTCCTTCCAGCTCTCTTTGCCATTTTGTCACCTCATCATGGGCATAGGCCAGACAAGCGCGAATATCTTCAGACTCGATCTCTAGATAATCCTCAAACAATCCTTCCGTTGTCTCACCCTGGGCAAGGAGGCTGAGGATCAATTCCACGGAGATTCTCTATCCTCTTATGATCGCCTTTCCGTCAAAGATGATGGGGTCCGCAGTAAGGCGGGCCATTATATTCTGATCAATCATTCCCACGCACATTCATAAAAAAGATTAACAAGGGTGAAAAGGGATGGCAAGTCCTGTTTGAAGGAAAAAGGGGACAGGTACTTTATGCTCTTGGGTTAGTTGGGTTTATTGGGTTGCTTGGGTTCATTGGGTTGATTGGGTTACTTGGGTTGATTGAGTTTGTTGGGTTCGTTGGGTTGGTCGGGCTGTGAGAAGAATGCTTGTCTCACAGCCGGTCCCCTTGGCCTCGGCTCCGGGGCACTCTAGGCCGCAAAGGGCGCAGGGCTTGATTTGTCATGATCAAAAAGAAAAAGAGAGGACAGGGACTTTTTCCTTGCTGGTAGAGAAGAACATCCAACTGGGCAGCAAAACCTGTGGAGGACAATCATCTCACGCGGTTTGAAAATGCAGTGATGAGAGCTCCTCGAAGCTCGCGCGTTTGGAGATGCAGAGGAATTCTATTCCCACCACCTCGTTATTTTCATCATAATCCAGTATCACGCCGGGTCGAATCTCTTCGGACCCCACAATCCTACCTTCATCGAGCCGGAAATACAGCGCGTCGCTTTCCTTATCTACCTTGATCCTCATCTCTGCCTCCTCAGTCTGCGATCAAAAAACGCGGTCACCTTTTTGTTGGGGCTTTCAGTAATGTTGACAATTGACGCCCATCAGGCCTCCCCCCAAATAGGCCACGGTCCCTCGTGCGTCTCTTTTCGCCTCAAATACCAGCCCCTCCGGAATCCACAATTTCCGTTCTGTTATATGCCGTAGGCATCATCATGAGGCCCGAGCAGAACGAACTTGATGGTCTTGTCCGGTGTTTCCCGGCAATCCGAGCAGGCCACGACAGCATTGTCGCCTTTTTTCCGGCACACTTCGCAATACAGATAGATGATGATGAAATTGCGCTTCACCGGACATGAATAAAACCCCTGCCAGTTCCCCTTCAACGGTTCGCCAATGGCAATCGGATTTTCAATGATCATGTCAACCTTTTTCTTGACCAGTTTCTTTATGGAGGCGTGCTTTTTAACGGCCTTCAGGAAAGCGGCTTCAAATCTGGTTTCCATCAGTCCCCGAAGACCTCATCGTATGAATGCCACTGTGCGGTTCCCGAGCGCAGTTTAGCCTGAGCGTCTTCCATGGCCTGCTGAAAGGCCGGATGGGCGAGAATTTTTTCCATATGTTCGCCCTCGACACGCCGCTTCAGGGCCAGCAGGTATTGCGTGACCATATCCGCGACCGTCGTGCGATTTTCAGCGGCAAAGACCTTGGCGAACTCGGCAAGATCCTGGTCGAGACTTACATTGAGACGGGTCTTGGGCATAGCAAGCCTCCTTAACGTTTGTTCCCACTATACGCACAGCAGGAACAGATTTCAAGAGTAATGAGCCGCTAAAGGGAATGGGTTGATTGGGTTTGTTGGGTTACTTGGGTTTGTTGGGTTGATTGGGCTGTGAGAAAAATGCTTGTCTCACGCCCGCGCCCCTTCGATTACACCCAGGGGCGCTCGAGGCCGCAAAGAGCGCAGAGAAAGTCTCTTTATAGAATTAAAGGTGCCTTCATTTCCTTGCCCTTGTTTGAAACAGGCCTTTCTCAGTGTACTCGGCGGCCTCTGTGTGAGGATAGAAAACCCGTGGCCCGCCTCGAAGGGGTCTATTCGCTGAAAAGGCTGGGGGAGGGATGGAAAAGG
>QMMV01000249.1 GCA_003647435.1 Deltaproteobacteria bacterium
ACAACCAAGAATCTTCTGATCTGGCGGCTGTTCATGTTCGCAAATAAACGGAATAGGGGACGTTGTTAACAAATTAATTTATATCGAAGGCTTTGATCATCGTCAACTATTTTCTTGCCTCTCCCGGACCGCTTAGATTCAGAAGTCGGCCTATTTCTACCCCTCGATAACCCATCTCTCTTACAGCCAAATACAACACAATAGAGCTGGCCTTGCTGACTTTTAGCCTTCTACTTGATGACAAAAGCTCCTTTGACTCCATTCCCATCTCTATTGACACTTTTTGAAATAATGCGTCTAACGTCAAGTTATTTGTTATTCTTTGTTCAAGTTTATCGGCCCGTTCCAGGACCCTTTCCACAAAATCTCCACTGCCAAGTATTCTTTCATCCCCGTTCTCACGCTCTTGCTTCTTTCGACCGAGCAGGCCCCTTTGTTACCCCCAGCACTTCGGATCAAACCGCCTCCTTGGAATTCAGGGCGTCTGCCCTGATCTGTTCCATTCTTGACAAACTGACGGTATCTTCTGCGAGCTACCTTCAGGATGTCGCCAAAGTGGAGGAGACGGTAGTGCTTTGTCACAGCAATTATTTCCACTTTGTCTTCAGGCAGGCAGATGAAGATGGCTCTGTATTTCTTGTCCGAACGGAAAGAATAGATCAGTCGGTGTTTTGGTTCCAACAATTCAGTATTTAGAGGAGGGAAGAAATAACATGCCAATTGGGTGAGCAATATGAATTCGCTCCTGTAAGAATTTCGGGTCAACTGGGTTACTCCCTCTGCCATTCCCAAAGTGATTAGCAGGTTTTCAAAACCATAATTCAACATAGTCAACAACGTTGAATAATGTTTCGGTGAGTGTGTTGAGGGCAGGAGAGTCTGAGTTGTTCTGGATACCTTCAGCGACGATCAATGGCAAGGGCCTCACCTAAAGAAGCCCCCATTTCTCAAAAAATCGCTGTTCCCGCTTCGTAACACCTCTAACTGCTCAATATTGCAATTTTGCACCAACTTCAGGGTTAATTTCTGGGCAGACTCCCGGTCTTGACATCAAATATATTCTGTGTATATTTCGTCTGCACGAATCCTCAGTTCCAAATGGGGTCTGTTGGGCGGTCTCCTCATAGGAAAATTTCTTGGGGGGATGGGTTAATCATTTTTTAAAGCAAAGGAGGGAAACATGAAAGGAAAGGGAAAGTTATTGATAGTTTTCTTTGGCTTGATAGCAATCTCTGGTCTGCTGATACCTTCTGGGGCCTGGGCTGTGAAGGAAATCAAAATCGGTGTCATTTTTCCCCTTACGGGAGGAGCTGCGGCAGCCGGGCGAGAACTTCGGGCGGGAACTGAGCTGGCCGCAGAGATTGCGAATAAGGTTTATCCCGATCTTCCCATGGCCATGGCCCAAAATGCAGGAATAAAGAGCCTGGGGGGGGCCAAGATTAAGTTGATTTTCAAAGATCACGAGGGCAATCCCACCTTGGGCGCGGACTTGGCAAAGAAGCTGATCTTAGACGATAAGGTGGATGGAATCATGGGGTGCTACTTTAGTTCAGTGACCAAAACCGTGTCATCCGTTTGCGAGCAGTACGGGGTTCCCATGATCAACACTTCTTCCACCTCACCCGCACTTACCAAAAGGGGCTTTAAGTGGTTCTGGCGCACCACCCCTCATGACAAGTGGTTTACAAAAGACCTGTTCGAGTTCCTCAATGGCCTTACCGATGGTAAGGTAAGGGGGGTGAAAGCGGTTGCAAAGAAGGAAATCACGAATATCGCCTCTGCATGCGAAAAGACCGAGTGGGGTTCCCATGTATCACAATTGATTGCCCAACTTGCAAAAGAGTATGGCTTCAGGGTGCGAAAATCCATCCTTTACGCCGCGAAGTCAACGGACCTTTCAAGTGAGGTTCGTTCCCTGAAGGCCGCAAGGCCCGACGTAATGCTTTTTGCCTCTTATACCTCTGATGCCATTCTAATGGTCAAGACCCTCAAGGCCCAGAGGGCCCATCCCAAGATCATTTGGGGTCAGGATGCAGGATTCGAGAAACCCGAATTCCGCAAGACCCTTGGCGACAATATTGTCGGCATACTCACCCGGACGGTTTTCTTGCCCAAGGTTGTGGAGATAAAGAAACTGGCCGGACTTGTGAACGCGATGTACAAAGAGAAAACGGGCAATGACCTGGGAGGCGCCTCGGCAAGGGCCTTTACGGGGCTGCAGACCTGGGTTTACCTCCTGGAAAAGGCAGGATCTACAAAGCCTGCTGATATCCAGAGAGCAGCAAATACCATCTATATTCCCGGCAAAGAGCTGGTAGTACCTTGGAAGGGAATCAAGTTTTCCACCTCTGGCGACGAGATTGGACAAAATACTCTGGGCTCCGGCTTGATCGGCCAGTACCAGAAGCAAAAGGACGGAACAGTCGGCCTTGAGATTGTTTATCCCTTTGATGTCTCGTCAGCTGATATGATCTACCCGTTCCCTGGATACTAATCGTTAGGATTCACCCACCCGTGCCTTTGGCCGTTTGTGCCAGGCACGGGTGGTTTTATGCTATAGGTCTCAGGTAATCTATGGATATCCTAATTAGCTCCATAGCGGCAGGTGTGCTCATCGGCATGGTCCTGGCCTTGGTGGCCTTGGGGCTGACCATTATCTTCGGCGTCATGGACATAGTGAATTTTGCCCATGGCGAATTTTTGATGATAGGGATGTACACTGGCCTCCTTACTGCCAAGGCGGTTGGAATTGACCCATTGCTTGCGTTGCCTGTAGCCGCTGCCGTTGGATTCCTGCTGGGAGTCATTTGCTACTATGGATTTGTAAAGTTCCTTTTAAGGGGCCCTATGGTGGCACAGTTGCTTGGCACCTTTGGCCTGATGCTTTTCTTGCGTAACCTGGCGCTCCTCATCTTTGGCTCTGAGGACAGGGCACTTCACCATGGATTGTTGGTGGGAAAAAGCTTTGACCTTGGAATGGGAGTCATTATTCCTGCCACGAAGCTGGCAGCCGCCGGCCTGTCAGTAATCGCGTTCTTGGCGGTATGGCTGCTGATGAACCGGACAAAGCTGGGAAAAGCTCTGACCGCCACATCCCTGAACTCCCAGGCAGCAAGGTACATGGGCATTGCCACAGAGCGGATGAACGCCCTTGCTTGGGGCATTGGTGGAGGATCTGTCACGGTGGCGGGGGCCTTAATAGTTAATTTTTGGTCGGTAAATCCTTTTGTGGGGCTTCTTTTTACCATGATTGCCTTTGCCATAGTGGCCCTGGGTGGATTCGGGAGTGTTCCAGGGGCACTTTTCGCAAGCATCGTGGTAGGCCTGATCATGGAGATCCCCGGAATATGGGACTTCTTAACGTACACGTTAAGCTGGGATTGGATGATAAATGTGCCGATGACCTCATTCAAGTATACCTTCGTGTACTTGGCATACTTCATCATCATGGTTATTAGGCCCAGCGGGTTGTTTGGGTGGAAGCATTAAAAAACGCACTTGACTTCTCAGATTTTCCCCGCATTGACCTTGTGGTTGCGGCATGCGGTGCAGCATTTATACTTGCCTTTCCCCTGTTCCCCCACTCATCCTTTGCCATGGCCACAATGATCCAGTTTCTCATGTTCTCCCTTTATGGCATGGGATGGAACACCATAGGTGGATACGGTGGTCAGGTAGATCTCGGAAAAGCCCAATACGTGGGAATAGGTGCCTATACCACAGCGGTCATGCTGATTCGATGGGACATCCCCTTCTGGGTCTCCATGCCCATAGGCATGAGCCTTGCCGTGGGATGGTCCTTCATAATCGGGTACCCTCTGTTCCGCCTAAAGGGCCACTATTTTGCCATTGCCACCATCGCCACTTCGCTTGTGCTGTTGGACTTGTTCCAAGTATGGGAGTTTGTGGGGGCGGCCCGTGGACTCGAGATTTCACCTATCAAGTATTCGCCACCGGACTTTTTGAGGCTGATCTTCAAAGAGGACATCTACTATTATTATGTTATAGCCGGATTCTTCTTCCTGGGCATTTTTTATATCAACTGGTTCCGCAACTCTCGTCTGGGTTTTCAGCTTCGCTGCATAAAAGATAACGAAGATGTGGCCAGATCATTGGGTATAAATGTGCACCGGGCCAAGATCAAGACCTATGCTATTGCCACTGCCTTTGTGAGCATGG
>QMMV01000250.1 GCA_003647435.1 Deltaproteobacteria bacterium
CGGTGGCATCACTTGAGCGGTACTCAAAGATTACTTCAGCCTGGGCGAGATACCGGCCCAATGCTTCCTTCGTCCCAAAAAGAATCAAGGCGGCATAGGTGATGCCTTCGCGGGTAAGCAATTCCGCGTCTAACAGGAGCTGTTCAGAGGAGAGCCGACGCAAATTCTCGTTTTTCGATTTCCGAATCCACCGATTTCGGAAATCCTCAACAGCATCCAGGTCCAGATCATTAAGGGCGGCCTTGGAGCAGATTTCCGCTGTGTAATCCGGACCTGTCTCGTCAAAGATACGCTTCAACATATCCGGAAGCATGGGCGCCAGATCTTCACCAGCCCGCATGAAATAGCGGCCCTCATAATGGATCGCCATCCCGATAGGTCGGGATGGCACATGAAAGACTACAACACGTCCTTGCGGATGCATAATTTCCTCAGCATCAATTCTCAGAGACATTCGTTCGATCAAGCCGGCCTTTGTTCGTTCCAGGTTTTGGAAAGCCTTAGTGCCGACAACTTTGCGCGGCACTTTGTCGGTAACCCCCAGGATCATTTTGCCGCCGCCCTCATTGGCAAGAGCAACGCAATACTTCACGAGTTTCTGAAAATCATAGCGATTTTTGGCCTCTTTGAACTCAAAATGTTCGTTTTCTTTAGCCCGCATCCATTGTTCGAGTTGCTGTACTCGTTCGTTCATTTGCCCCTCTGCCCAATCTTAAGCAGTTCTCGTATCTCGTAGTTGACGCTCGTCACAGCAAAATCCGGTTCTTTTGTAAATGGCCTGTGTATGTAATAGACCCGGCAGCCATCAAGGGTTGTACCGTACTTTAGCCCCGGGTCTCCCATTTGCCATGGGTCAGCGCCTGGACCCTCATCAGAGGGAGGCACCAGGACTATGGCCAGGATGAAATCGTCCGGCTTGTTCAGGGCGGTCAGGATTTCGTTCTTCGTCACGGTGACCGTCTTTGCACCCTGAAGCCTGCCCTTTACTTCAATAAAGCGGAGCTTTCCGCATGCCGGGATGGTGGATTCGATGTCATATCCACAGTTGTCCCGGCTTACATCTCTTGGAATATAGTCCAAAGATTTTTCCAGTTCCATGACCGCTTGCATGGCCATCTGTTCAACCCGTTTTGTCTCCCTGGCAAAGAGATCGGGGACATCATTCCGTTTTCCTCTGAGGCGCGCAAGCAGTCCCCCTGGAACAACCAGGGCGCCGCCCATCACCACCGGAGGGAGGGGGGAGAGTTGTTTTTCCTTTTCCAGTTCTTCCAGACGGTTCTGCAAGCGGGCCTGGAGTTCATCAGCACGCACCCTTGCCTTGGCCGAGTTGATCCTCGCATTGATCTTGCCGGCCAGTTCCTGTGCCTTCAGCTCCTCTGCACGGTGATCCCAGTACGCAATCTCTTTGGTCAGCCTTTCCTTGACCGCGGCAATGGTTTTTGTTATCAACTCCTCCTTGCGATCCTTCACTTCTTTGAAATGTTTGGGCACAAGATGAGTGATTGCGTAATCTGTTGCACGAGATTCTAGATCATTGTGGAGCCATTTCTGCTGGAGCGATGGCGTAATCAGGGAACGCTCCTCTTCCGTAAAAGGCCGATAATCCAGATAAGGGGCATAACCGGCATTTCTTGAGTCACCCTGTTCATCAATCTCCACGAACTGGATCTGCCGGGATACAACACGGCGTTCCCCGCGCTTGTCAGTCCGAGCATCCGCCACGGAATGCTCGATGTAGAAGAGGGCCCGGACATCTTCGCTCGGATCTGATTCATTCAGAAAAACTGCGCCCTGTCTCAGGAGATTCCGGTAGCGTTCAAGGATAATGTCTGTTGTTGCATCAAGGAGGGGGTGACCGGGGCAGACGAAGGTAGCCAGCGGTTTTCCAGGAACCATCAATTCTTTGATGAGGAGGCCTGCCATGATGGTTTTGCCTGCTCCAGGATCATCGGCCAGGAGGTAGCGGAGAGGCTGCCGGGGGATCATCTCTTCGTAGACTGCGGTAATCTGGTGAGGCAGGGGATCGATCAACGAGGTATGGACTGCGAGCAGGGGATCAAAGAGATAAGCCATCCGTATTCGGTACGCTTCAGAAACCAATCGAAGCATACCTGCATCGGCATCGAAGCTCCAGGATTGCCCGGGTTCGATGACTTCAATGGTGGGCTCTCTATCGCGGAACAAGAGTTCGTTTCCCGGACGACCGGACGAGTCCTTGTAGGTGAGCTCCACAACAGAGTCGCCGTGCCATTTGACGTTGACGATAGTCACCGGCCCATCCGGCCGGATTCCTTTGATCAACGCTCCTTCTTTAAGATCCTCAAGATGGGCCATGGACCTCTCTCCCAAGCTAGGAAGCCTAAATTAGGCTTGAAAATCGGGATGTTGAGACGAGAAATTGATGGCCTCCTCTAATGGAAGTTGGAATTAGCTGCTTGTATTTTTAAAACCCAGGTAAAATAATCTTAAATTAGCTGTTTGGTCAAGGGTTTTCACCTGTCAGTTTGAGTGCTTACGTGGCGTTAATAGAAAACCTGCCTGGAAGCTTATCATGTGCCTTTAACACTGCATGCAGGGATACGGTCACAGGCAGCTAACTTTTCAAACAAGGGGCTCCGTCTCAGATAGAGGAGATGCCGTCGATATCATCGGTGAGCAGCCATTTCCATACAGGCAAAACAGGTACCCGCCGGTCGCTTATCTCATGTTCTCCTTCCTGGGCGTAGGTGAGTATGATACCTGATGGCAGATCCAGGGACTCCAGGGCCTCCCTGAGCCCTGCAATCTCACGTTTCTCGTTCAGCCGGGTCAATTCCCAGCAGACCTGGATGGCATGGGTCGGTCGGGTTCCTTTCTTGACGATGAAATCACACTCGTTTCTGTCTTTGAAGTAGTAGAGTTCCATCTCGCGGCGGAACAGCTCTATGGCTATGACATTTTCAAGTATCCTCCCGCGGTTTTCCGCAAAAGGGCGCCCTAGGGCAGCAAAACCTGTATCGGTCAGATAGATTTTCTTTGGATTCATGATCCTGCGCCGGGGGGAAAAAGAGAATTTGTCATTTACGATGATGAAAAACGCCTCCTGGAGATAATGGAGATAGTTTGAGATAGTACGTTTGCTGCCCGGCAGCCCATTTCCCTTCAGGTGCTTCTCGAATCGGGTTATGGAAAAGATGTCCGAATAGGTCTCGAGAAAATCGTTCATCAGCGCATCGAGGACGTACCGCGCCTTGATATTGTATCGTTCCAGGATATCCCTGTAGAAGATCGTTTTGAAGTAGTTCTGCAGGAGTTTGCGCTGCTGAGCCTTGTTGCCGGCCATAACAACCTCGGGAAACCCGCCGTGCCGAATATAATCGTCGAATGCAGCCATGATCTTGCCGCGGGCAGCGGTGCGGAGGGAGGACAGGGTGAACGAAATGCCCCGGTACCGGAGGTATTCCCGGAAGGAGAACGGCAGCATGAGGAGGTCATCGTACCGGCCTCGCAGTTCGGTCGCTATCTCGCGGCCAAGCAGCTTCGAGTTGCTCCCCGAGACAATAATCTTAAACCGGCGGCGGTTGTGAAGTGTGCGAAGTACACGGTTCCACCCGGGGAGATTGTGGACTTCATCAAAAAACAAAAAACGGGGGTATTGCCCGGCGAGCTGGTGGAAAGCCGCGAGAAGCTCATCCATGTCATCCCCGGTGAATCCACCCAGTCGATAGTCCTCGAAATCTATAAAAAGAATATCCTCTTTTTTATGCCGACCGCCCTGCAGCAGGGACTGGATGAGCTGGTACATGAAGTAGGTCTTTCCCGCCCGCCTCGGCCCTACGACCGCAAGGATGTGCTCAAGATTTTCAGGATTCATGGTGTGCCGATTACGGGAAACCAAAGGGGGAATTTCTCCCTCTTCCAGCCATTCGGCTACAACGGCAAGCAGGGCTTCTTTTCTAGTGTTGTTTATCATGGTAAACAATTTAAGATTTTATTGTTTACCTGTCAACCCCTATCTGGAGATCCGCGCCTTGAGAGAAGAGAACGTTGGTTCCGAAACGATTTATGCTTTTTCTCAACTCCCGTATCTCGTGGGAAACGCTTGATCCATTGAGAGCGGAGGTACTTACGGCAAAATGCTTGAATCATGCCGACAAGGGACCGGAACGAAAAAAGGCTTTTGACCCTGTTAAATGCCAA
>QMMV01000251.1 GCA_003647435.1 Deltaproteobacteria bacterium
CAAATTTTTGCTTACCAATATGCGGGGCTGTCCTGGTTCCTCTTCCACGCATTTGCTGATACAGGATTGGACTCCGGATACGACGGCACATCACAAGATGAAGCACCTCACGACAATCAAAGCCAGTGTCCAGCATTCCCACACTAACGGCCACCTGTGGGTAATCTTCTCGCCTAAACTGACGGATCAGATCGTCTGCATTGGCAACATCACTGGTGATCACCTGGGCATATTGGCCTTTAAGCTCAGGATGCAGTTCATTGAGGTAGTAAGTTAAACGTGCAGCATGGTGCTTGGTGATAGCAAAAACGATGGCCTTGCCAGGGCCTATCTTTTGGCCTGGTGCAAGTTCCTTGTAGTTTTCCCAAGCTAATTTATCGAACTCTTCCATCATCTTGCGATTTGTATCTTCATTGGTCCACTTTCGCTCAAATTCAATTGGATCATAGGTTTCATCATCCAATTCAGCACCTTCAGCGAGGATGACGGTTATGCCGGTAGCGAACTTGTAAGGTACCAGATACCCTTCTGCAAAGGCCTGTTGAATTGAATAAGCGAAATCTGGTTGATTATCCGGGCACTGGTAGAACTTGAACGTATTCTGTTCGATGTAGGGAGAAGGAGTAGCAGTCAAACCAATATGAAATGCATCAAAGTGGGTAAGGGCCGTCTGCCAAGCCCCATAGATAGAGCGGTGACACTCATCAGCAATAACAACATCGAAATACCCACTTGTGAACTCGGGGTAACGGCTGATCATTGTTTGAAGCAGGCATACCGTAATCTGCTGCTCTTGGCGTGCCATACCAGGACGTAACCAGTAACTACTGTACTGGCTTAGAATGTCCTGAACAGCCTCAAGTGCCTGTTTTGCAAGCTGTTCGCGGTCTACCAAGAAAAGAACACGTTCGGCACGGCCAGCCTGAAACAAACGTTTCAAATACAAGCAAATGAGGTCTGTCTTTCCTGTGCCAGTAGGCAGCTCAATGAGAAAGCGGCGTTTGCTCAGCTCGACGGCGTGGTCAAGCGCTTTCATGGCTTCACGTTGATATGGCCGCAGTTGGCGTGTCTCACCTTGGCGGATGTAATACTCGGGGATCTCGACAGTAGCCAGGGGCTTTCGGGTGGCGCGCATCTCCACCAAGCGCTCCAAGTCGCGTCGGGAGTAAAAAGAATTGACAATACGCGCGTCATCGTTTTTGTAGTCCCAGAAGTATATTAGCTCGCCATTTGTTAAGAAAATGAAAGGAGCGCCTATCTTTTATGCGTACGGAAGGGTTTGCTGTTTTGCGGTATAGGGTTCGATGGCAGAACGTTTTGCTTCAATTACAGCGAGAGAACGGCCACGACGATCTAGGAGAATATAATCAGCTCGCCGAATCGAGGTTTTGTCACTCTCTGATGTGGCGTCATTTGAGGATGGGCCATACGGAGAAGGCGGTTCGGCGACCATCCATGAAACATCGTGGATTGGAACTTCGGTGAGGACTTGTGACTTGTCAGCAGGGTCCCACCCTGCTTTGCGGAGCAAGTCGTCTATCAGTATCCTCGCATCAGTTTCGGTAGAAAATTTTTTCAAAAATTACCCTCGCCAATGTGCCAAGTAGCCAAAATATGGCATGGTCGCATCCCCTTGATTCTCTACCTTTTTAAACAAATACCATATTTTAATGACTTAGATAAATTTACTTAAAATTAGCTATTTTGTCAAGAGATTCTCTTGTATGTTTAAGGAGTTACAGGGCAGTACAAGGAAAATCGTTTACGGGTATATCATAAGGTTTTGACAGATACGGACAAGGAAGCTGTCAGCTATCAGCTATCAGCATTCAGGAAAAGCAAGACGTGAGAGGTAGGAGGTGGAGGCAGCAGGCAGAATTTGGGAATGATGGGTCAGAAGGGCATCAGGCTTTAGGCGTGTAGCGTTAGGGACAAAGTCAAAGAGGAAAGGATAAAAGGCTTAGTCACGCGCAAACTGACCAAGTAAGCGTAGGTCGCTCACAAAATTGGTCATTTCTTTCCCCCTTGAAATTCATTAAGGAGCCTCTTGCCTTTCTCCGTAAGCCGGTACTTTTGTTTGCTGCTCCGCGGCTTGTCCGGGATGGTCATCTCGATGAGGCCAAGGCGCGAAGCCACTTGCAGGTAGCTTTCTCGAAAGTGCTTTTCATCCTTAAGCCCTAATCTCCTCATTATTTCGGCTCGCATCATTTCCCCGGACATCACGGACAGCATCTTTGCGACTTCGGGGGTGACTTCGGGGGTGACTTCGGGGGTGACTTCGGGGATAACTTCGGCTGCGTCACGCAAAACGGCGGGCCGGAATATCACATAGACCGATCCCGATCGTTCTTCCCAGGTGGGCGGAGGGTTCCCATTCTCGTTGCACCAGTCGAGGATGTTCAGGGTACCGGAACCCCAACGCTCGATGATGCCGGCACGGTAGAAAACGTTGGCGATGATCGGATTCCACGGCTTGGACTCATGGGGCCGGGTGAGCTTCTCCGGCGTGATGCCGAAGTGGAAGGTGCCTGGATTGGCGATCTCCAGGTGGTCATCGTACATGGCCACAGCAACGGCGCCTCCGGGGATCGCGTAGTCGCGGTGGCAGATGGCGTTGGCGATCGCTTCCCGGGTGGCGCGGGGTGGGTACCAGGGTTGGTCTTCCCGGACCAGTTTGCCGGGAACGATCCGGCCAGCGATGGGTACGTGATCAATCAAAAAGGACTCTGCCCGCCTAAGGAGCGTGAACGCATGGCCCCAGTACTGCCGGTTGTCGGCGAAGTCCGCCAACCGGTTCTTGCCGCGAAAGCGCGCCAGACGGATTTCGAGCTGGGGATAGAGGGGCTTGAGACGGTCCGACTTGCCATAGAGCGCAATGGCCGCGTTGAGCAGATTGCCGTCGTGGATGAGCTCCAGGCCCCGAAGGATTGATTCGGTATCCCTTCGGCTGGGCGCTTCCAAGCGGCCGAGCCGGATGGCGTTGTCCAGGGTGATTTGGATCTCCTCGGCGTCCAAGTCGTCAATGGTTACGCCATCGGGAACCGGTTGGTTTTCCCAGCGCTGGGTCGCGTGCAGCCGCTCCAACAGCCGCCTATCGTACTCTTCACGTGGCATCCGAATGGTGGTCGGGCCATGCCGCACATAAGGACGGCCGTCGAAGGTGTATGGGCCTCCTCCACCGGGGATGGAGATGATGATTACAGCCTTGTCTCCCCTGATGTGGACGGTTTCGATGTCGGGGAACGCAGGTGGCTCGATCTTGCGGAGCTCGTTCGAAAGCTCCTCCAGCGTTTTAGTGGAGACCTGCTGACCAGCAATCTCGCCTTTGTTATTCACTCCGAAAATGACGAAACCGCCTAGTCCATTGAGCATGGCACAGACGGTTTTGGCCGCGGCAGTTCGCTGGCCGGTAGAACGCTTGAACTCCACCCGCTCCGACTCGCCTCGCCGCACCAAAGCCCCTAGGTCGTCAAGATTCATCCGTCCTCACTCCAGCCCGGTCCTAACCTTACCGGGTTCATGGCCCCTGGGGGGTTCATCCCTGCCTGGCCGGCAGACAGAGAGGGATTTCTCGAGGCATTTATTCATCCCTACCTACTGCCAGGCAGATCTTCCAACTAGCGGTCAGTGGCTTCCTTTGATTGCCTTTCTCTGGAAAAATTAAAGCCTAGTGTTTTAAAAACTTAGATAAACTAATCTCAAATTAGCTACTTAGTCAAGGAATTTTACCTGTCTGTTTGAGCACTTACCTGGCAATAATAAAAAATCTTTTTAGAAACTTACCATACCATTTTGACAGATGCGGTCGAAGAAGCTGTCAGCTGTCAGAAACCAGCCAGAAAGCCAGAAGGCTGGGAAGTTTACTCGCCTCGGCGAGCTGGAAGGCTGATAATGGAAGACAGAAGATAGAACTTGCCCGCCAATGATTTATGGCGGGGCAGGAGAGAGAGAAAAGGAACGAGGCCGGGGATGGAAGGAAATTGGAGGGATTAAATGGGTTTTTCGTAGGGATATCTTGGCATTTCTCACCAATTGTAACTTATTGCAATCACGCCTGATATAGGGCATGCTAACAAATTACTCACTCATTGAGTATTATTACTCATAATCAGACTTGTTTGTCAATGTTTTTTCTTATAGAGAAATCGTACGTAGAAAGGAAGGAGAGGCCAATGG
>QMMV01000252.1 GCA_003647435.1 Deltaproteobacteria bacterium
ACACAGACGGTTTCAGGCTTACTACTTCCTATCACCCCCACGAATACAAAAAATTCCTGCGGCTCCGGCTGTGGTCGAACCCCAGGGCCTGCTCCATGTGTCGATTTGTTTTTTTGAACTTAAAAAAGTTTTCTAACCATGATTTGAAATATTCAACTATCATGAAACTGAAGCTCCTGAGGTACGCACTGACAGGTGCTGAGATAGTTTTCGGCTCCAAGCCACATTTTGTACCAGAATATAAGCAGGTGATCTGCATAGGCAATTGCACCAAAAAGCTGGCCAAAGAAAACGGATACATCCATGTGCCGGGGTGTCCGCCTACCAAAGAGGAAATGGTTTCTAGCTTATGACTAGCTCATAGGAAATAAGGAAATTTTAGATGAAAGTAATGATGTTGGTAGAAGCAAATTACCCTCTTGACATTCGAGTGAGGCAGGAGGCTCTTAAATTAAAGGAACATGGCCATCAGATAGCAGTAATAGCTATTAAAGAAAGAGGACAAAAATTCTCCGAGACTGTCAATGGCGTGAAAGTCTATAGGATCCCAAAGATAGAACTATTTAAACGCGGTAAGCACTTAATAACAACAAAAAGAACAGCAATGGGAAAGTTGGTAACTGTGGCTAAGGCAATATTAGGCTACGGGTTTGAATTTAGCTATTTCACTTTAGCCTGCTACATGCTTTCATGGTTCGTTTTCTTCAGAGATGGGTTTACTGTTATTCATACGCATAACCCCCCAGATACGCTTTTCATTGTAGCCCTTCTTTGGAAGCCTTTTGGGACTAAGTTTGTCTACGATCATCATGACCTATCACCAGACCTCTTTTTGGAGAAGTACGGGAAAAAAGGCAAATTTGTATATAAATTACTCTTGTTTCTTGAAAGAATGTCGTGCAGGACTGCCGATATCATTATCGCCACAAATGAATCATATAAGAAAATTGAAATAGAAAGATGTGGGGTCCCTTCAGAAAAAATATACGTGGTTAGAAATGGTCCCAATCTTAAAGAGATGAGGATTAGCAAACCTATAAAAGACATCAGAAGAAGAGCCCACACAATTTTATGCTACCTCGGGGCCATTAATATTCAAGACGGTTTGGATTATTTGCTAGAAGCATTGAAAGAACTTGTTTATGCCTTTGGTTATAACGATGTATTACTTCTTGTAGTTGGGGATGGAGATTACTTGACCAAGATCAAAGAGCTGGCTAAACAACTCAAGTTGGACAATCATATTTTTTTTACAGGCCTAATCACAGACAGAAAAGAACTCTGCAGGCTTCTTTCCACAGCAGACATCTTTGTCGATGCAGCGCCAAAGTCATTTCTAAACGACAGTTCCACATTCATAAAACATATGGAATACATGATTTTTGGGAAACCTGTAGTGTCCTTTGAACTAAAGGAAAGTATGTATTCTCTCAACGGGGCAGGTGTTTTCGCCAAACCGAATGATACTGAGGACATGGCAAAGAAGATTTTAGAATTAATCAATGATGAAAATAGAAGAGCAAGGATTGGGCGGGTAGCTAGGGAGCGCGTTAAGTGCCTCTCTTGGGAGAAAGTTTCTATTCCTCTAGTCCAAGCATACAAAGAGTTGGAAAGACTATGATGCATGCTATCGCAAGCAAAGAATTATCCCAAAGCCTTACCCACAAAGAAGAGCTGTCTCGCTTGGAGAGAAAACCCTAAACTAACAAGATCAAAATCTTGAAGACAGAGTTTATTCCTTTTTGAGGAAGTTAGCCAATTGATGTCGAATAGTAGGAGGTAGAGCCTTGAAAATCTGCATCTTTGGACTAGGTTATGTCGGATGTGTCAGCCTTGGTTGTCTCGCTCAAACTGGACATGAGGTGATCGGTGTGGATATTAACCAAGAAAAAGTGGACCTTATAAACCAAGGAAAATCACCTATAGTTGAAAAGAAATTGGACAGCATTATTGCCGAACAGAGAAAAGCTGGACGTATATCATCCACTCTGGATGGCATTGAAGCAGTGCGATGGGCTGATGTATCATTTATTTGTGTCGGTACGCCATCAACAGAGAATGGCCATTTGGATTTGAATGCGATTTATAATGTGGCTAGAGAAATTGGCAGAGGACTGCAGGAAAGCCACCAATATCATGTAGTCGTAATTCGATCAACGGTGCCTCCCGAAACTAATGCGAATGTAACTAAAATAATAGAAAATGAATCTAATAAGGTTCCGGGCATTGATTTCACGGTGGTAAGCAACCCGGAGTTTCTTCGTGAAGGCTCTGCGGTAAATGATTTTTTCGATCCTCCTTATACCCTTGTCGGATCTGACGATCAAAAAGCAATAAATGTCTTGAAGGAAGTATATAGTTTCATCAATGCCCCATTTATTATAACGGATATCAAGGTTGCAGAGATGATCAAACATATAAACAACGCATTTCATGCCCTTAAGATTACATTTGCGAATGAAATTGGAAGGATTTGTGAAAAGATAGGTGTTGATTCGCAGAAGCTTATGGAAATATTCTGCATGGACAAGAAATTAAACATTTCACCTAAATATTTGACACCTGGTTTTGCTTACGGGGGTTCGTGCCTTCCGAAAGATCTTAAGGCTCTTAGAACTATTGCTCATGACCATTACGTAAAGTGTCCTGTTATTGAGAATATTGAAACTAGTAATGAAATTCAGAAAGTGGAACTTCTTAAGAAACTAATAACTTTGGGGAAAGCTAAAATAGGTTTTTTGGGACTTTCTTTTAAAGCAGGTACGGACGATCTCAGGAATAGTCCGATAGTTGATGTGATTGAAAGACTACTAGGCAAAGGGTTTGATGTTAGAGTTTATGACAAGAATGTTTACCTGTCAAGACTTATCGGAGCTAATAGAGACTATATCTTGAGGAAAATACCGTATATATCAAGATTTCTCACAAATCGACTTGATCAAGTAATTGACAATTCAGAGGTAATTGTAATAGTTAATAATGAGCCAGAGTTTAAGACATTGGAGCAAGATACCTTGCGCCAGAAGATAGTGATTGATCTGGTGGGAATTGTTCAAAGAAAATAGCATGATATAATTTGTAAAACTCAAGGACTTTCCGGACAGTCAGCCTCTCTCCGGAACTGACATTTAAGCAGCCTTTGTCTTCATCATTTGTTCTTTGACAATTTTGCCTTCTTCGATGGTTTCAATGGGCCGTTTTCCCATGTTACGGTAGCCTCTATGTGGCCGCTCATAATTGTAGTAATGAAGCCACTGATACGCCAAGGGCGCACAAGTCCAGATCCTTCTGGAGCTCTTCCACAGAAGCATATAACTTATTTCTGAAGGTTTCTCTGAAGAACTCATCAAGCACAGTACGATTAAACCGCTCTACAAATCCATTAGTCCTAGGAGTGGCAACTCGGGTATTGCGGTGTTTGATATCGTTGAACTCCAAAAATATTTCATAAGGATGGATCATGGGCCTGCCACAATACTCTCTACCGTTATCTGTCAGGATATGCTCAACGACAAGGCCATGGTCGCGGTAAAAGGGCAATACGCGGTCATAGAGGACATCCACTGCCGTTTCAGGAAGCTTTGAGGTGTATAGTTTCCCGAAAGCAAAGGAACCGTAGGTGTCTACAACAGCCTGAAGATAAATGCGACCGACCCCCTTGATGGTACCAACCATAAAGGTGTCTTGAGACAGAAGATATCCAGGATAAGGGCTTTCCACATGCCGTTCTCTGAAACATGGATTTGCTTTTTCAAGAAGCTTGATCTGCTCCTCTGTGAGCTCTATATCCTTGCCGTTTTTCTCCTCTTCCAGGCGAAGAAGGCGTTTGTATCTGGTTTCCATGCCCTCCTTAAGCCATATGTTACGTACTGTACTGGGGCTTACAGTGACGTTTTGCAAGCGGAGATGATCACTGACACGTACAGGGCCCCAGGCGGGATGATCAAGGGAAAGTTTGATAACCTTTTCTTTCACTTCGGAAGGAGTTTCATTGGGGAAGGTCTTTGGGATCGGAGGGCGGTCCATCAGCCCCTCGAAGCCCCTTTCCTGGAAAGCCCTTTTGTACTCATAGAACTGGCTACGGGAAACACCATGGTGACGGCAGGCTTCTGATACGTTTCGTAGTTTTTCAGCAAGTTGTAGCAATGTGATTCTCTTTTGTGCTAACTTCTCT
>QMMV01000253.1 GCA_003647435.1 Deltaproteobacteria bacterium
AATAGGGACCAGGAATCCCTTTGTCCAGCCTAAGATCCAATTGGCCAACCGCTTGTGAAATCCAACATCTACAACTGCCACACCCATTGCCAGGACGCCCAAAAGGAACATCGGGGCATCGCCGGCAAAGGTCTTGCCGATCATCTTGCGTGGAAGAAGATGAAGAAAATAGGCCAGCAAAGGCATCAGGATACCTGTCAAGCCGATCGGCAGGGCCTCGGTGGCAAAATAGATAACAGCCATCGGAATGATACCGAGCACAATCTGGGCCTTCTTGGCCGCTCCAGCCACATCACCGGCTACCCCCCATGCAATCAGTTTTTCGGCAAAGCCGTATTTTTCTGCGATCTCCACCAGAGTGTGCGGCGTTGGCAGGACAAAGCCGATTAAGATAAAAAGAGCCGCTCCAATTCCGATCCAAAGAGGCTTATTAGCTAAGATACCTCCCCCGCCTGCACCATGTTCTGCGTGATCACTCATAAAGAAACCTCCTTCTTTTCAACTTATGCAGGTGACGACATCTTCACTTATCCACTTACCTGCTCATTCCAGGCACATAACCCTTCTACTGCAATTTTTTTTTGGTACCAGCAAAGGACATACCAAGCTGCGAAAAAACTGTATACACGCAATAACCTCTTGTTATTTAAGATCTTTTCCCCGTGCGAAGAGCACGCTTAAACCTGTCGTCATAGCCAATGTCTGGCAAATTCTTGCCGCCCCGTGCAAGAGTTTGCCGTTTTAAGCGCAAATCCGTTTGACATCAATAACATCTTCGGGTTAAAAGTACAAGAAGGCCCGTTTGCAAGAGCACTTTATAAGTGATTGAAATTCATGGGGCTTGGTGAAACTTTAATTTCCCTCTATACCTTGAGCTTGGATTCAGGAATTGATTATGCATGAGTTTATTCTCGGCTCCGACGGCATGCGTTCCATGATGAAAGTGGTGCATCAAGTAGCCAGGTACGACGTAAATGTACTAATTATCGGAGAGAGCGGAACGGGCAAAGAGGCGCTGGCCAAGATCATTCACCTGAACAGTCCCAGGGCAAAGAATGCGTTTGTCCCCGTAAATTGCGGCATCCTTTCGGGTCTCATGTTTGAGGACAAACTCTTTGGACATGAGAAAGGTTCTTTCACCGGGGCGATTCGAAGGGAAAAGGGGTGCTTTGAGATGGCTGACAAAGGCACCCTGTTTCTGGACGAGGTTTCTGAAATCCCGCTGGAAAACCAGGTGGACTTTTTGCGTGTCCTGGAAGACTTCCGCTTCGTGCGCATCGGCGGAAGTGAGGTGATCAAGGTAGATACTCGCATTATCTCGGCAACGAACAAAGATCTCAGAAAACTCGTCGATCAAGGGGCCTTCCGACAGGATTTGTTCTTTAGACTTCACATAGTTCCAATCTACATACCCCCTTTGAGAGAGAGAAAGAACGCTATTCCCAGGATGGTAGAGCATTTTCTGAATCAACTGAGCATCACGTACAGGAAACCGCCTCCAAGAGTAACACCTGAGGTCATTGATATGTTCTGCCGATACGAATGGCCCGGAAATGTAAGAGAATTGAAAAACCTTTTGGAAAGAGTCTTTATTCTAAACGATGAAGATGCAATCACTGTAGAGCATTTGCCTTCTGATTTTCTCTGGCACTTTGAAGAACCGTCGGCTTTGGACCTGGCGGAGGTCAGGAAAAGGGCGGAAACCGAAGCCATCTTGCATGTGATGGATCGTGTGCAGGGTGACAGGAAGCGAGTCGCGCAAATACTTAATATCAGTCCACGAACTCTGAGATATAAACTGAATCAATATGGAATCAAAGTGGATCGGAAATGAAACCCTGCTACGTTATTGTATTGATGATCTGCCTGATTACACTGCCCGGCCTGAGCGACTGCCCGGCCATCCCGGGGGTGCGGAGTGCCCCTGGTTCCCACCTATCGGTCGCCACTGCAACTGCAATACCCGAAAATCTTGATCCACTTTGGAAAAGCATTTGGGCCCTCGGCGCCGGCGAGCACCGCAACCTTTGGGTTCTCATGGCGATTGGGTTTTCTGTCGGTATCCTCGGCAGGTTCTTCGGAGTAGGGGGTACATGCCTCGTAACCCCGGGCTTGAATATTTCTGGCTTCCCAATAGCAATGGCCGTCGGGACAGACCTGACCCAGATGACGGCTAAGGCATATCTAAGGGTCTCTAAGGGGGGCTTGTCGGACCATATTGATCTCAAGCTCCTTGTGTTGCTAATCACCGGGATGATTACAGGTGTTGAATCAGGCGTACGTACAGTCATGTGGCTTACCAAGATGCACCTGGCAGCAACATTGATCCGCGTAGTTTATCTCTTGGTGTTCGCCGGACTGGGGCTGTTCATGGCTAATGAATACAGGAAGCTCACCAGAAGAGACTCTGGTCAAACATTTACCGACAGTTCGTGGCTTCCCCCTCTCGATGAAGGCGGGACTGTCATCTCCAGGAAACTCCAGGCCATGAAGTTTCCTCCCATAGTTACCTTGTCAGCCTCCGGCGTACAGGTTTCTTTTTGGATTATCATCGCTATTGCCTTCGTCACCGGATGGCTCTTCGGCCTCTTGGGCGGGATCGGGGCATTCTTGCCTTTGCCCGCCATGATCTACCTGATGGGTATTCCAGTAGGCATCGCCTTGAGAACCGATCTATACGCAACCGCTGCCTCCGGCACGTACGGATGCCTGACATACGCCTTGAAAGGGCAGGTTGAAATTATGGCTGTTTTTTGGATCCTGCTTGGTACCTTTATCGCCTCCCTGGTCTCTGCCCGGGCTGTGTCTTCCGTGCGCGGAAAAGGCATTCAACTCCTCTACGCGGGTACCGCCATCGCAATTGCGCTTTCCATTGTCTTCAGGCAGTTCAATCTGATCGTCCCGGCCCAGACACTCTTCCTTGTTGCTGTCCTTGTCGCATGTGCTATCATCATTATCCAGACACTTAAAGACTACACGAAAAGCAGGCAAATCTGAGATTGTGGATTAATGGTCGCACTAACTCCGTTTATTAAGAGTCTTTTCAGGAAAGGGCGCAAACCTGTGCCCAGGGAATCACCAGAGGCGTTGCGTTCCATGTTTAAGGCCAGATACCGGAGTTTTAAGGCTCTTTTAAATGCTAATAATAGTACCCTCCAGCTTATGTCCGGCCTGGAGAAGGCACTTCAAAGTGGCCACAGCTTTGGCATGGACTTTATCCGAGCGAACTGTGCTGCCATCTCGGTCAATGTCAACACAATTATTCAGAATCTGAACGAGATTGCCTCCAACCGTTACGAGGGACTCCGTTACGTTTTCAGGGAGATCGAAAATAAAATCAATCAGATCCTCGAGGAGAAAAAAGAGCTTAGAAAAGGTGAATGGGTCATTCCCCTCCGGGCCGTCGATAAGGATATGGCGGATCAGGTTGGCAGCAAGATGGCTAATTTGGGAGAAATCATGAATCGGGTTAATCTTCCGGTACCGGAAGGTTTTGTGATCACGGCCTCCGCATACGAGCTTTTTATGAAATATAATAAGCTCCGGGAAGAGATCGATCGGCGGATTCAGACCGTGGATCTCGAAGACTTAGAGAGGCTTCACGAGGCAAGCACAGATGTCCAGAGGCTCATTCTCCGCTCGCCACTTCCTGCTGAACTTGAAAAGGCGATCCTGTCAGCATACAGGGATCTTGAAGAAAAAACAGAAAAGGGCATAAACGTGTCCTTGCGTAGCAGTGCCCTGTCCCAAGATACGCAAAAGGGCTCCTTTTCCGGGCAATATCGCTCAGAACTTAACGTAAGCCACGAATCTCTGACCAATGTGTATAAAGAGATCTTGGCCAGTAAATATTCCCCTCAGGCCATCACATACCGACTGAATATGGGCTTTCGAGATGAAGACATCGCTATGTGCGTGGGTTGTATGGCCATGGTCGATGCCGTGGCAAGCGGGGTGATGTATTCCAGGGATCCTGGCAACATTCGCAATAATGTGGTTCTTATCAACGCCGTCTGGGGTCTCGGGAAATTGGTTGGAGACGGCAGAGTCACCCCGGATCTTTTCGTGGTGTCCAAGAAATCCCCACATGAAATCCTAAAAAAGGAGATCAAAACCAAGGACCAAAAATTCGTATGTCTTCCACAAGAAGGG
>QMMV01000254.1 GCA_003647435.1 Deltaproteobacteria bacterium
CCCTTTTTCACTCCTTTGTATGAACTTTTTGACCCATCCAATGGCGGGCGGGCTTGCTCGTAAATCCCAAAAAACAGAGTCTCACGGCCTCAAACCTTTTGGGATTTGCCCGCCGATGTGGGCCGCTCACCCGGTAAATTTCACGAAGGGAAGCCTATTTAACGGGGTGAACTGCGCCCGGCAAACAGACCAGACCAACCAAACAAACCAAACAAACCAAACACACCAGACAAACCAGACAGGTTCATAACGACCGTTCAAAGGAATCATGAAAACGTCTGGTCTCTTATATTTGCTCATTTAGGTTTATTGGTCAAGTATCAAATGGACAATTTAACCAAATCTCTGGAAATGTCCACAACCTATTGGAATTATAGCTGTATTGGCCATGTTGCGACCTGGATCGAGAAGTAATGGAATATTGGGGCGAAGCCCTTAAGTTCACTCGCTTGACCAATGAGCGGATTCGCAAACAGGGATAAGCCCATTAAATCTGCTCAAAAATTAGTCATAAACTGAAGCTGTCACCCAGATAAATTTCTCGGGCTACACTACTTGAAGCAATTGCCTCCGGAATACCTGATTCGATCAGCACACCTTCACTCAAGATGTATGCCCAGTCACAAACCCCCAGAGTTTCACGAACATTGTGGTCTGATATGAGCACGCCAATCCCCCGCTCCCTGAGCTGCCCTATGATGTTTTGTATATCAACTACCGCTATCGGGTCAATACCGGCAAAAGGCTCATCAAGGATGATAAACGAAGGGTCCCTGACCAGGGCGCGCGTGATTTCTACGCGGCGTCGTTCACCCCCCGACAACGCATAAGCCCTCTGCCCTGACAGATGACTGATATTTAGTTCTTCAAGGAGTTCCTTGAGGCGGGCATACTGCTCAGATTTCGAGATATGAAGGGTCTCGAGGATAGCAAGTATGTTTTCTTCCACAGTTAGCTTTCGAAAGACAGAGGGTTCCTGGGGAAGATACGCTATCCCTTTGCGTGCGCGAACATGTACAGGATACGAAGTAATGTTATCTCCATTCAGAAAAACCTCCCCGCTGTCAGGACGTATAAGTCCCACAATCATGTAGAATGTTGTGGTCTTTCCTGCTCCGTTAGGGCCAAGTAGCCCGACCACGTTGCCGCTTTCCACTTTCAGGCTGACATCGTCAACTACGCGCTTGCGATTATAATTCTTGACTAAGTCCTTTGTCTCCAACGTTGCCATCTATTCCTCTATCAGAGAGCGAACCAAGGCCATGTTCTCCAGGCGTGGATCCTTACTTGATTAACCCCCCTTTTTCCCTGGTGTAAACAACTGCATCCACTTGCTGATTTTCAGCGCCTTCAACCAGAGTTCGATCTTCAGCCTGAAAAACGGTGATCTTTTTCCCTTGGATCATGTTCTTACCGTACCACACTGTCGGGTTCCCACCGCTTAGCCGCAGGACTTTTTCATCCGCTATGTAAACAGCTTTTTCAGCCACAGCCTTCTTGGTCTTTTTGTCAAATACGATCTTGACATTGCCTTGAGCAATGATCTTTTCAATGGTATTTGTGATACTTGAAGCATCATCCAGCAGTGATTTATAGAAGATCTTGATGCGATCAGCCGTGATGACCACGTCCTCCTGCGTAGCCCTGACATTGCCCGTGAACTCCACCCACTTCATCCTCTGATCCGACTTGACAGTGTCAGAACTGATGTGGATGGCTGATACAGCATCGACCTTCTCTTTTGGCCCTGTATGTTTGGACTCGGCTCCAACTGGAGTTACGACCCAGCATCCCATCAACAAAAGGACCATAAAAAACGCCAAGCTTGCGGGGTTCGATTTCTTCATGATAAGGTCCTGAAGCCCTGAGTCGCAGCTTTTGTGCAGCCTCTATTTGGATCGGTTCCGTTTTATTATAGTTTCCAGCCCTTAAACACTGCCTTTACGTTTCCTTTTACCACGATCTGTTCGGTATTGAGGTAAAAAACCATACTCCGACCGGTGATCTGAACGCGCTTTCCAGTGAGAAGAATCGGTGTGCTGGTAGAAATGGAACGGTTTTTGTAATCGTAGTGCAATTTGTCAGTAGTCGTTTCATACGACCCGCTTCTAACAATCACATTTCCAGAGACTTCCATTTCCTTGGTATCGGCCAGCAGTACCCCCTTATCGCCCGCAAGATGTACGGTTTTGCCGTCTTTTAAAAAAAATGTGGCGGACAGATCTTTCAAGACAGTCTTGTTTTCGGTCTTTTCGTATCGTGCAGATTCTGCATCAAGCACCCACTCATTTTTACCGTCACGGGTTGCCACATGGTGAACGTGGTGCAGTCTGACGTCCGCGCCCCCTGGTAAAGCGGAAATCAAGGCATCTGATTTGTCTCTGATATGATAATAGCTGAACAAACCAACCCCGAGCCCGGCAAACATCATGCCGATAAGAGATATGAGAACTATGCGGACTTTTGACATTTACAAGACTCCCGATGGCATCTGAAATAACTCGATTTTGTCTGATGAAGCTGGCGATCCAAAGCCGTTTATGACAGCGTGAACGGAATTGGCTGGAGCACTGGTTATCCGCCGTTTTGTCCCTCTATTGCATCACTGCAAAGCTCCAGATGCAGCGAAGCCCCCACACGGTGCCCAATTGTCAGCAAGCCTGTGATATCGCATCCCGTATGCTCTTCAGTTGTTTAAGAAGCGGCTTTACCTCTTGCAGGGCGAGCGAGTTTGGACCGTCGCACAGGGCGCGATCCGGATCCTTATGAACCTCCATGAAGATAGCGTCTACGCCCGCTGCTGTAGCCGCTTTAGCTAACATCGGCACAAATCGCCTCTGCCCCCCAGAGCTTTTTCCCCTTCCCCCTGGTAACTGGACGCTGTGCGTGGCATCGAATACTACAGGCCAGCCCAGATCCCTCATAAGAGCCAGGCTGCGGAAATCAACGACGAGGTTATTATAGCCGAAAGTGGTACCCCGTTCGGTCAAAAGAACCTGGGAATTTCCTGTGGAAACAACCTTTTCGACGACGTGCTCCACATCCCAGGGGGCTAAGAACTGCCCCTTTTTAATATTAACAGGTTTGCCTGTTTCTGAAACTGCGATGATGAAATCGGTTTGCCGGCATAAAAAGGCGGGAATTTGAAGGACGTCGAGCACCTGGGAAGCTGCAGCTATTTCGCTGAATCGATGTACATCAGAAAGAACTGGAATATCAAGTTTGTCCTTGACGCTCGAAATGATCTCCAATCCCTTGGAAAGCCCCGGCCCCCGATATGAGTTGATCGAGGTTCGGTTCGCCTTGTCATAGGATGTCTTGAATATGAACGGAATCTGAAGTTCGTCTGTAATTTCCTTGAGGAAAGAAGCCGCTTCCATAGTTGCTTCAAGGGTTTCGATCACACATGGGCCACTGATCAACACAAGTTTATTTCCCTCTCCTATGTTTATTCCTCTTACGTTGACAATATGTCGCATGGAGCACCACCTAAACAAAAGCAGCGAATTGTAGCACTTCAGCTCTTTTCAACAATAGACCCAGATGTTTTCAAAACCCGAACTTAGCTCGCTTCGCTCACAATTGGAATACTGGAACAATGGACACGTAGTGAAGCTTGCGCTCATAATGGGACCAAAGGATTTTTATTTTTTCCGTAACACTTTAGCTCTTTTAAAAACCAGGCACACGGAACGGACAGGCCATCCGCAATAATATTTTCAAAAATCTAAACTGATACTTTTGTCCATTATTCCATCATTCCCGGATCGAGGCTGCAATAACACAAATAAATAGCTATAATCTCAACGGGTTATAGAAATCCCAAGACATTAAGTTGTTGCGGTGCATGAAATTGTAAGGTCAAATTCAATCAACATCCGTGATTTCTAACGTATACTCAGGCAAATGTCAAGAATCCGACCCGGCAAGAATCAGTAAGGAGAAAACTACCTTGATTCGTAACACTTTAGCTCTTTTAAAAAAACAGACATACGGAGCGGACAGGCCATCCGATTAGAGACTGGCTCACTGTCTGAGAGCATTACTGAGCGTTGAGAAAAAACAGTATCCTGGATATTCACACTTGACGATAACTGATATTGTGAGCGAATGGATCTGATTTGAACTTCTAAGC
>QMMV01000255.1 GCA_003647435.1 Deltaproteobacteria bacterium
ACCTGAAGAAATTGTCTCTATTTTCCTACCACCTTCACCAAGGTACCAGCAGGAACCAGATCGGTGAGTCGCTTTCCGTTTAACAATGCGGTTTCTTCCAGTTTGTCGTTTGGAACGCCAAATGATCGCAAAGCCTCTTTTAAGCTGCCGGTATTTCGCGTACGGCAGATGTGAATACGATCCGGTTTTACGTTAATTCTCTTTGGATCAGTGATTTCCTTGAATCCATCCATGGTAGCACGAAAAAGAGGTCGATATCTTTGAAAGCACCCTGCAGAAGTAAAACCATGAAATACAAAGACCTGTTTTTCTTTCTTGATAAAGTAAGAGATTACGCGAATAGCCCCGCTGCGGCCTGTGATTTCGGAGATCAAACGCCGGGCAGGCAGGCCGTGCACTCTGACGGTCTCAGATTTTATCAGGCGTGCCCCCGCCCGCGCAATGAACTTTACAGCAGCATCTGCCGGAGAAACTCCAGGGGCAAGGACAAATAAGATAGCGGCATCCCTTTCCTTGCTCACCATCCGGACTTCGGTCGGAGTATTGGTGATCTTCCAGTCAGCCGGCACGGGAAATTCAAATTTCAATCCCGGGTGATAAAATACCCCATGATCCACGTACCCCTGCCGCGGATCTTCCCCGAACACCAACCCATCGATTTTCCGCAAGTATGCCTCGTGGTTTACCTGAAACTTCCTCCGATGAAGCTTTCGCTGCCATAATCCGGCATTTCTCAGAACAGCCCGTATCCGCTCCGGCGGATTGGGATGGGTAAAAAACCAGCCCTGCAATCCCCTGCTATCTGCACCCGGCTTTAACCGTTGCAGCGTCATAAAAAAATTGGCCATCTGGCTGGCATCAAATCCTGCTCTGGTAGCATACTCTACACCGAGGGCATCCGCCTGACGTTCATTGTCCCGGCTAAATCTCAAAAACAGGAGTCCGACCCCGGGTTTTATAAGTCCTGCATATCTCCTAAAAGTTTCGGAAAGAAGACCACCCAATTCAAATCCCAGTCGGGTAAGTTGTGCCCTTGTATATTGTTTGGCGGAGTGGCGGGCGGCCACGTGGCCGATCTCATGCCCAATGACACATGCGAGTTCCGCCTCACTGTTGAGATAACTCAACACACCACGGGTCAGGTACACATATCCGCCGGGTACGGCAAAGGCGTTGACTACCGGGCTGTCGAGTATCTTAAACTCAAAACGCAGGTTGGGACGATGAGAAAGCCTTCCCATTCGTTGGCCGAGATCCTGGATGTAGGCGGTCAATTTCGGATCATCATATACTCCATATGTCTTAACTATCTGCGCGTCAGTCTTTTTGCCCAGCCTGATTTCCTGTGCCTCACCAAGCAGCATCAATTCACGCTTGCCACTTACCGGATTTGTTGCACATGAAAACGAAAACAGGCCGAAAAAGATTCCGAGCCAAATCGTTAAAACCAGAAGCCGGAAAGACTTAACCCTGTTCATTGTGCTCATTACACTTCAAAGTCTCAAAAAGGTTTTGCGCCGCCTGCCGTGTCATACCGGGAACGGCACAGAGTTCCTCAAAAGATGCGGCCTTAATCCGCTTCAGGCTCCCAAAATGTTTCAGCAAGCGTTGCTTCCGCCTGCTTCCGATACCAGGGATCTCCTCTAACACCGACCTCCTGGAGGAGATCAGTCTGCGCTTTCGGTGATATGTAATCACATGCCGGTGTGCCTCATCACGAATCCTCTGCAAGAAAAGGAGCAGATCGGTATCTTTTTTGAAGTTGATGGGGTTCTTGCGACCGGGCCGGTATACCTTGTCTTCGGTTTCGCCCTGTTTGCGGTCCTTTTTGGCTATTCCAATCAGGTCAAACGATTCGTAAAGACCGGATTGCCTGAGGGTCGCGATCGCCACACTTAGCTGCCCCCTTCCCCCGTCTACCATTAAAAGGTCAGGCAGCGGCGTCTCCGTATCTGCCTTCTTGTATCTTCGCATCAGCACTTCTCTCAACATCGCATAGTCGTCGGCCCCCGGTGCGGTCTTGATTCGATACTTCCGATATGCCTGGGGAACGGGTTTACCCCTTTCAAATACCACCATTCCCCCTACACTCTCTGTGCCCGCTATGTTAGAAAGATCAAAGCATTCTATGCGTTCAGGGCGCCTGCTGAGTCCAAGCCGCTTTTGGAGCCTCTCCAAAACAGTCTCTTCAGCCATGGCGGCGCTCAGGTGTTCCTCGAGGCTTTTGCCGGCATTTTCTTCTGCCATGTGTAAGAGCATTGCCTTTTCACCTCTCTTCGGCAATATGATCTTTACCTTCTCACCTTTCAGTTCGCTCAGCCATTCCTCAAGCAAGCGCTGATCTTCAGGCGCTGCCGGCAGCAAGATCTCCTTTGGGACAAAGGGCGCATTTTGATAATACTGCTTCAAAAACGAGGAAACCAGCTCTGCATCATTCGCGACACTATCCTTGAAATAAAATGGCCTGTCGCCAAGCAAGAGCCCCCCTCGGATAAAGAAGCCCATAATGAGAGCCGCCCTTCCCTTTCGGGCTATTCCCAGCACATCCCTGTCCTGAAAATCGGTACTTGTGACAACCTGTTTTTCAAGCGTTTGCTGAACCGCAAAAAGCCTGTCCCTATGAGCGGCAGCCGCCTCGAAATCCTGCCGAGCCGCAGCAGCTTCCATCTTTTCTCTTATGCTCTTGATTAACTCAGGCATTCTTCCTTTTAGAAACATGATTACTTCATCGACAACAGTCGCATACAAAGCAGGATCGACCGGCAGGCTGCACGGTCCAAGGCAAAGGCCCATCTGGTAGTTCAGACAGGGACGAGCACGCCGCTTTGGAACCCGGTCCCTGCACTTTCTGATCTTAAAAGTGCGATGAATAAACTTCAGAGTCTCTCTCACGGAATGCGCGGAGGCAAATGGGCCAAAATAGAGGGCCCCATCCTTTTTGATTTTTCTTACGATGGTCAGGTTGGGATAAGGACTATTTCTGTCGAGACGAAGGGACGGATAACGTTTGTCATCCCTGAGCACCACGTTATACCGTGGACGGTGCTTTTTAATCAGATTGGATTCGAGGATCAGGCCTTCTTTTTCAGTAGTAGTCAGGATCGTATCAAAGTCTTCGATCTTTTCGATCAGGATTGCGGTTTTTAGATCCTTGTGCCCGGTCTTTCTAAAGTATGAGCTGACTCGTTTTTTCAGATCCAGTGCTTTGCCGACATAAATGATGCGCCCTTTGCCATCCTTCATGAGATAAACACCCGGCCGTGAAGGAAGGCGGGAAAGTTTTTCTCTAAGTCGCACCTGACATTCGTCCTCCATGAGGCTATGCTAAAACCAAATGGGCATAGTGTCAATATTTCGTTCGGTATCTCCCCCCCGTCATTCCCGCGCAGGCGGGAATGCAGCGGCACCGCCAAACTTATTGAAAAATGACAAGAATACTGTATAATTGCATATAACCCGAACCGACGAAACACATAACACTTTAGCTCTTTCAAACAGACATAAGGAGAGGGGAAGCCATCATTAACTCCAACCGTAAGTCGCGCATACAACAGACCATGGATCAAATAATAATGCATCCCATCGGGATAATCCACTCACCTTATAAGGAAAGCAAGGATATCCCTATTCAAGGAACGTTTAGAAAGGGAGTGGAAGCCTGGATCGAACTGGAGGATAGGTATGTCGCTGGTCTAAAAGACCTGGACCAATTCAGCCATGCCATAATAGTGTATTATTTTCATAAATCAACAAGAGAGGAAATTGAGGGAAAGCCGTATCTTGAACAGGACAAACACGGAATATTCGCAATAAGAAGTCCTCACCGTCCTAATCACATAGGACTTTCCATCGTAAAGATCAAAAACATAGAGGCAAACAAGCTGTATTTTACGGAAGTAGACGTTTTGGACGGAACGCCGGTTCTTGATATAAAACCCTATGTCAAATATTTTGACAGCCGGGAAAATGTTGTTTCAGGCTGGTTAGAGAAACATTTTGAAGGCGGGGATATTCCGGCCAAAACAATTGTAAACTAAACGGGGAAACTGCCAACAAAAAATATCAGTGATGATCAGCGTAGATCCGTGGCTGAATTGTTACGTTCTGTTTAAAATAAATTGCTACAC
>QMMV01000256.1 GCA_003647435.1 Deltaproteobacteria bacterium
GAACTGTGGGTGAACATTCATTACCCGACTACGGTCCGGTAACCTCTGTGAACCGCCCCGTGCGGACCCGCATGCGGGGTGGTGTGGGGGCTGGGGGGCTAAAACCCCCGGCTACCCGATTAGAACTTGTCTCCTCTTTCGCATGCTTTGAAAACTTCTGTTTCAGAAACCTGAACAAGAGTTTCCAGTCCCGAATACAAAGTGCAAAAAAGGCTCCGACAGTCCCTGCCGATGCCAAGCCGACTGGGCACCCCTGTTGCCCACAAAAGGGACAAACAGCGAACATGGAATAAAGACCTGTGAACCCGAACCACCAGCCAAAGAATCTGAACAGGTGCCCAAATGGTGACATTTTCCTTTTGCCGTGTTTCTGTTCGGCTATTTCTACTGGTGCTTGTTTGTTTTTTGTCTTGTTCATTGTTCTAACGCCGCGCCTGACCAGCGGGCGCGGTTTTTAGCCCGTCTGCGTCCATGCGCTTGTTAGCATAATCATTTTTTTGATCCAATAACGAGATTGTCCACTACTTTTAGAACTGACGTATCCCAGGGGTAATCCCTACTTCTCTTTATCCATTGTTCTGCCTTCGAATAAAAAGCTGCATCAGAAGCAACGGGGATAAAAAATTGGGATATAATCTCTTTCATGAGAAGCCACTCGGTTTCCAAATCGTTTCTTATATTTGTGTTTCCGCGTAAAAACCGAAGGGTATATTCGCGATCAATAGGTGGAATGACATTAGGTAACATATGATGCATAGCCTTTGAATTGCCAACAAGGGAAGTCCCGCTTGCCATTACCCTAATGCTACAAAATATTTCTTTTAAGATAGCCCATTTAGTATAAGTCATTTCGTGAAAGTCGAATGTCTGCGCCTCGGCAATCCTTTCCTTTAGAGCTTGGATGCTGTGGGAAAAAATTTCGAAGCTCTGCATCTTAGAGCCACCCCTACCCATTCTATGCATGCCCCAAGAGGCAAGGGTTGCATATATATACTCTAAATGGGTGAGAGACACAGGTGCATGCCGGGTCGCTAAAGCACGCTGATGAAAATAGAGACTAGGACCTCGGAAGGTTTCGGCCTTGTAATAAGCATCGTGATACTTTTCAGCGTTCGACAATATTTCTTTTATTTTGGCGTCGTAATTGACCCCCCGTATAGGTGAAGCTCTGTGGATAGATGGCCTTTCCGAGTTCATCATTGGTCGCCTCAACGGCTTTTCAAGCTTAGACAGGGAAATTTTCATTGGTTTGGTGCTCTTATCGCATTGGAAAATATTACTTGTACCAGTGATGGAGTAAATTTGTGCCAAGAGTGCATGATCGAGATCTTTGTAATGGCCTTTTTCAACATTTCTATGATGTGAAGGGGTTCCGTAGAAATCAGGATGTTTCATTTTTACTTGGTCCCTGATCTCTTGCGGTGTCATTGGACTGGAGCTTGAGGATAAGATTTTTTTGACAACAGCACTGAATTTCATTTTTCCTCTGATGAGATGCTAACGGCGAGCCTGACCAGCGGGCGCGGTTTTTAGCCCGTCTGCGTCTAGGCGCAGGTTATGTTGAGTGGTTGAAATTAGATAAGCCCTTCATTAAGTCGTGCAAAGAGTTTTTCATTTCCTCGACTTCTTTTTCATCAGGAAAGAGGCTATCATAGTAGATACCAATTTTTCTGAGGTCTTTGAGAGCTTTTTCCCGATCATGAATGGGAAGGGTGCAGTAAGCGATGAAATAATCACCTCCTTCAAGCTCATCCCCCAATAATTCGCTATAGACCCTCTCATTTCTGCTATAAGTATAGATACTCTCTTGAGCCTTTTGTCTTGGAATTATATGTTCCAACTCCTGAAGTTTAAGAATTTCCATATCACGAGACGTTAGAGGATTCTCGTTAGTCAGCCAAGCTTTTTGGTCAAAAAGAAAAATTGAAACTCCCTCAGTGGTCTCATGAATACTTTCGAAAGCGAAATATGCTGCAACAAAAGGGTTCTTAGTCCAATCTAGCAAAGGAGTTGGTAATCCTAAGTGCCGCATAAGACCAATCACCACCTCTCCATCTTCATCAACATCTTTATTCACATTGCGCCCCACTGTTTTAGCAATTACATTTTGGCATTCAGTATCCGTAAAGATTGTATTAACCCAATCGATGAAACGAGGATGAGATGTTTGTGGTATTCTATATAAACTCGGTTCAAGCCTCCAACCGGAATAACCAGTATTACGAAATTTATTGCTTTGTCCTCTGAAAATAGGTTCTTCTAATTCACTGGCTATTTTACGAACGTACTTTGCATATTTCGACCATGAATCTATGCCGCTGAACTGAATTACAACATCCTCTTCCATTAGGATACTTTCCAAATTATCAACATAACGTCAAGGGTCACTTGCCGACATGGAGCAAGCCCGAAGGGCGCAGCGGAATGGCGGTCAAGTGCACCCTATTGTTGGGCTAGGGAAATTATTTCTTTTCTTTTCTATTCCTTTCCTTTTCTGGTGGTGGATCAGGCCAAGGCTCTGGCCTCTCCATTTTTTCAATAATATATTCTTTATCTGACGGCGGAACTTTTTTCTTTGCTATATCTTTTATCGGTTTCTCAGCAGGTATTTTTTTCTTGTTTTCATCAGACATATTTATCACCTTTGTTTGGATTTAAAAATGTAAACAATCAAACCTTTTTTGTTATTCTATGACAATAATCCCCTTGACTTTAGTACCTCGTTCCTGCATCGCTGTAACAGCTTATTGTCATTTGGAAGATTTGCTTCTTTTTGGCTTATTCTGGCTTCTTTCTCTTTCAATTTTTTTAGTTCTTTTTTTACTTTATTTTCATCATTAATTCCATCTTTGACCTCAAGCCAAAGGATTTCATAATCAGACTTTATCTGAAACCATTTTTGCTTTAAGTCTATCATACTCTCAACCATTTTAGGCCAATTCAAGATAGGTAGAGCTATAGCCAACAGTGCAGATATAGCGGATAAAATTTTCCATAATATTTCTATTTGACTCCAAAATCCCCAACTTGCAACAGTACCTGATGTCATTATTGCTAGGAATATCTTAGCCCATTTATCTCTGTCATGATATCGCTTAGCTAGATATGTCCAATATCGTTCATTTAGGTCCGCATCTAACATAGAATCCCAAACAGTTTTTCGCATTTCTCTCCTTTTTGAAAATTTAGCAATCTGTTAAAGCCCAACGATTAGTTAAGCTGCGACGGGGATAAGGGCAAATAAATCCCGATCTTCGATGCGGTTCATCAAAGGCAACCGTGATCGACTTATCTATCAAGCCCCGTTGTCAGCTTAACTAATCGATGTCTGGAGTCCATCAGCTCGTTGTCAAGCTACTATATGGCTCGGGGCTCCGCATCATCGAATGTCTACGCCTCCGCGTTCAAGACATTGACTTTGCAATCAAAACGCTTACCATCCGTAGCGCAAAGGGTGGCAAGGATAGGATAACCACCTTTCCTGCAACACTCATAGATCCCCTCCAGGAGCATCTCAAACGCGTCAAAATAATTCACGAACAGGACCTGGAAGCAGGCTATGGAGAGGTCTACATGCCACATGCTCTCGCCCGGAAGTATCCTAATGCTGCAAAAGACTGGCGATGGCAGTATGTATTTCCGGCCAGCCACCTCTCCCGTGATCCCCGAAGCGACAAGTTGCGGCGACATCATCTTGATCCCAGTCCCATCAACAAGGCCATTTCCGCAGCGGTCCGTCAAGCTGGAATAGATAAACGCGTCAGCGCACACACATTCAGACATAGCTTCGCCACCCATCTTCTCCAACGCGGCACTGACATCCGCACAATCCAGGCCCTTCTTGGACACAAGGATGTCTCTACAACAATGATCTACACTCATATCTTGCAACAAGGCGGCCAGGGCGTTACAAGTCCACTGGACGATCTCTAACTATTCTCCAGGTCAAGCTCGGGGGTTAGCCCTCGCTTTTGCAGTTCAAAGGCTTTACCAAGACCAGATGATGCAGCCGATGATGAGTTCGTCGAGGGCGGTTGCGGGTGTGAGCACCGGGGGAGTGTCAGGATTATCAGATAGCAGGAGAACGGTGTTGTCCAGGAGTAGATCCGCTTGATCGCGCACGC
>QMMV01000257.1 GCA_003647435.1 Deltaproteobacteria bacterium
CTGAAGCACGGCGACTTGTCGATATCATGGGAGTCAATGGCGGACTTGCCCTGAATGCAAACTGTGGGTTCCAGATCGACGTGCCCGTTGCGAATATCTTGGCGTTGTACGACGGCTTGAGCGCGGAGTGATGGGCAAAATATGAGCGCGGAGTTTTGCAATGGTGCCATTTTTGCATAAGCTGCAACTTGAATTGGGCAGTTACAAAGGGATCAGAATATGAAGATTGCTGATATTAAAACAACCGTGATTTTCCTTCCTCACCTTGGTGGGTATCAGGACGCCACGGTTCGACATCCTGAAAAGGGATATACCGTCTGCTTTGTCCACATCATAACCGACACCGGACAGGAGGGACTGGCGCCAGGGAGAGGCGGCATTATCACCCGCGAACTGGTTGAAGGAAATCTCAAAAAGATATTATTGGGGCGCGATCCATTGCAGACAGAGAGACTCTGGGACGATATGTTCTGGCGTCTTCGCGGCGTGGGACGAAAAGGAGTGGCATTTTGCGCCCTGTCCGCAGTGGATATCGCCCTTTGGGATTTGAAGGCCAAGATGTTCGGTCTGTCGCGCTACAAGCTCTTAGGACAGCACACCGATTCGGTGCCCGTTTACGGCAGCGGTGGCTGGACGCATTTTAGCATAGACGAATTGGTAGAGGAGATGACGGGCTTTGTCGAAATGGGAATGACGGCGGTAAAGATGAAAGTGGGGAAGGATTTTGGTTCTTGTGAGCAGGAGGACCTTCGCCGGCTTCAAGCGGTGCGGGAAGCGGTAGGGGACGATGTGGAGATCTACGTGGATGCGAATGGCGGGTATTATCCAAAACAGGCCGTCCGGATAGCAAGGGAATTTGAGCAGTACGGCGTAAGATGGTTTGAGGAACCGGTCTTTGCCGATGATATTCCCGGACTGGCATCCGTTGCCAGGGCAATTGATATCCCGGTAGCTTCCGGAGAGCACGAATATACCAAGTATGGGTTTCGGGATCTGATCACCTCCGGCGGGGCCGACATCCTTCAGCCTAATGCGGGACGCGTCGGGGGCATTACGGAATGGCTGAAGATCAGCCACATGGTCCAAGCATTCAATCTGCAGATTGCTCCGCACGGAGAGCAGTTGACCCACTTGCATTTGGCCTGCGCCACGCCTAACCTCAAGAGGGTCGAATACTTGAGGTTCCTCGAGGAGGCAGGCCGTATCCTGTATAAAGATTATCCCGAACCCAAAGATGGCATGTGGTCACCCGATCCTGACAAGCCGGGTTTAGGCTTAGAATTGCGTCCCGAAGCGATAGAGCAGTACGCCGTCAAATTTCGGGGACACCATACATAAATTTTGCTTTTTCCCAGTTTAATGTAGCTTGATCAAGGAGACCTAACATGAATATCTTAGTTGAACGTGATTACCTGGTGATTGACGGCAAACCCAGGTTTATTTTCGGCGGTGATTTCAATTACACCAGAACACCGCGAGATCACTGGCAGGATCGCCTTCTGAAAATGAAGGCTGCGGGTCTGAACACGGTCACTTTTTATGCAATATGGGCCTATCACGAGCCTTCACGGGATTCATGGAACTGGTCTGACAATCATGACCTTGCTCATTTTATCGACCTAATTCATAATGAGGGTATGTGGGCCATTGCGCGTCTTGGCCCATTTGTGCACGGAGAGTGGCGTAACGGCGGACTCCCACAATGGCTGGTGGATGAGCTTGGACCCAAGGTGCGCACCAATGCGCCTGAGTATCTGGAATTGACTCGCAAGTGGTACGAGCAGGTTCTGGCGATTGTCGTTCCGAGACTCATCACGCGGGGAGGTCCGATTATCATCTTGCAGCTTGAAAATGAGCTGGGTTCCGCTGGAAGCAAGGGGGACGATATTGCCCGTGGTTCTGTCGATCCTGAGGAGAATGCGAAACACGTGCTTTTCTACTATAAGATCATCCGGGAGCATGGTGTGGACATTCCCATCATCGATATCAATCATTTTCCCGGAAGAGAGAAGATCGAAAATCTGATAGACACAGGTGGTTGCTATATTACGAGCTGTTTCGGAAGAGAGGGGGAATTTCCCTCTATGACCACCGAAAAGTGGAACAGTCATAAGCGGCCCAGGATATCCATAGAAACTATGGGTGGAATGTTCGTGCGCTACTTCGATTGGCCGAGCTACCGGCATACGAATGGATATCAAGGTCCCATAGTGGAACCAGAGTTCATTGAAGCCATCACCTATCATCATCTTGCCGAAGGGTATAATGGGATCAATTATTACATCTTTGTGGACGGACAGCACTGCGAAAATGGGGCAGAACGCATGTTGCCGCAACGCGACATGAATTTTCAGGCACCTATCACAGTAGTGGGAAATCTGAGGGAGTCCTATCGGGTCATAAAACGCATCGGCTGGTTTCTACGCGCTTTTGAACAGGAGATTTTGCGAAGTCAGCCGAACGAGAGCTGGGTCACTGCGGTAAGTTACGGCCGACCTCATCCGGGTTTGGAGAGCCCAGCGGACCTTTTTGAAGGCTATCATAAGGAAGCTGAGCCGGTCCCGGACCATCTGCTTCACGTGCGAAAGGTCGAATGCCTCGGCCGTGCCACCCGGGGCCTCAACCTCAGCGAAAGCAATTTTGCATTTCTGTTGAATACCAAAGTGCACGGGTCGCAGTGGCTACGCGATATACGCCTTCTGACCAACCCTAGCGGAATTGCCTGCGAAGTGTGGCAGGAATATCCCAAGCTGATCCAAATGAGCTTGCCTCTGCAAAGGAACAAGTGTCTTCCCTTTTATGTCAAACTCGCCCCTGGAACCTTTCTTGAGTACTCGACCGCTGAGCTTCTGGATAGACGTCCATTTGATAAGGGTGTTCAGGTCATCCTCCACGCCGATGCCGATGAGATGACCGAGACCAGCCTGGTTTTGCCGCGTCAGGGCGAAATAAAGAAAAGGGGAGAGGCGATGGCCTTATGGCAGAGCCCTCATACGCTCCGTGTTTTATCCGTCCCTGGGCCAGATTTACAAATCATTTGCATGGACAGTGAAACACCTCTCCGTTTCGTCTTAATGGAAAGAGAACTGGCTGGTGATGTCTGGGATGTGGCCTCACCTCATGGACGGCTCGTTGCCGCTTCGAATATGAGCCTTCTCGAAAGTCGCATTGAAGATAAAAAGACAAAGGTTCGGATACAAACCAATGAGAGAGATTTTGACCTTTTCCTGCTTGCGCCGTCCGCTCCTTCTCTGAGCGGACCTTTTGCCGATGTGAACGAAAAATACGACCAGGAGTTCGGTCTTTACCGGGCTTGCGGAACTATTCCCCTGCCCGAACCTAAGATCGCCTTTTCCAAGAGAAAAACGGACACTTCTTACATATGGGAAGCTGAAATAAGACCCGAATGTTTGGCTGGACTGACTGATCTGGTTCTCCATATTGAGTATGAAGGGACCTCTGCGAAGGCGATGCTCGATGGCCGATTCATCAGTGACCATGGCTTTGGCCGATACCTTTTCTGGGAGATTGGGCTTCGCGATTGGATCGGCGAAGGCGGGCTTCTGAGTATTGAATTTGAGAACTGCCGTAAGGCAGATATTTCCATTCGGCCGACCGTTGAATTCGAGGCTGAATTGAGATGGAAATAGCGTGCAGAATGCTTTAGAGGATAGTCCATCACGCATAACCACAGGGCCAGAAGCTTGTCTATGGATGTCCATGAGACTCTGACTGCCAATTTGCAGGACCTTGCTCTTCTGACAGGTTTCTTAGTAGAGACAGAAGAGCCCCTGGTCAAATAGATGGGGCACGAAGTAGGGAAAGAACAATGTTCTGCCCCTACGATGAATGGGGCGGTCATTTAACCTTCAACCGTAGGAGGTTTTCAAGATGAACAGGACAAGGATTGTGGTTTTTGGAGATTCGGTTACCGCAAGCACGTCGGCCAAGTTAGACGTGTTTCACGATTGTTTCCAGTATGGGACGACCACGGTGAACATGGTGCGAGAGACGCAGACGTGGTGGTCGATCCTGGAACGCATTCTCTCCGATTGGGTGGAGGGCGGTGTGGAAGTGGTCAACGCCGGGGCTTCGGGAGACACTTCGTC
>QMMV01000258.1 GCA_003647435.1 Deltaproteobacteria bacterium
TTATTGTACCGTCCAGGCGCTGTTCTTTCTTTACGCTCGGTTATGCTCGAGTTTGAGGCGGTCTATACCGGATTGCCCGTATGCTCATTGTGTCTGTTTTTTGAAACAGCTAAACTGATACATACAATCTAACCCACAAAGATCGGGCACCGTGACAGACGTTTCGGTACCGAGAGATCGAAAAACGGTTTTCCCTTCATTTGAGGCTCAATCTCGGCCAGAAGTTCAGAGAGAACCATCTTTCTCTGTGCTCCCTCCCTTGTTCGAACATTCACGCATCCCTCGGCCACCTCTTTTGCGCCTACTACAAGGATATAAGGAATCCACTCCCTTTCTGCCTCTCTAATTTTACGCCCCATGGTAATATCTCTGTCATCATAATCGATTCGATAGGGTACCTGTTTTAGAATCTTCTGGCAAGCATCATCAAATTTCTCAGACACCGGCACAAGGCGTAACTGCACGGGGGCCAGCCAGAAAGGGAAAGCGGGCTTTTGCCCTCTTTTAATGCGCATAGCCTGCGCTTCAAGGATTGCATAGAGCACCCTATCGATAGAGCCAGAGATTGAGGCATGCAGAAGAAGCGGGTGCCGTTTTTCTCCTTTCCGGTCGACGTAGGTTATGTCAAATCTTTTCGTATTTTCAACATCTATCTGTACTGTTGACAGGCAGGCCGCCTTGTCCTGGGTGTCAATAAAGTTAAACTCAAGCTTTGCGACAAAGTAAAAAAACCTTTTGTCCCAAAGCTCAATCAAGGCCGGGCGGCCGCACCGGGAAACGATTTTTTCTATGAAAGTCTCATGGTCCTTCGCAAAATCGCTCACAAACCGGATTGCCACTTCAAAATCAAGGCCAAACCCTTCCATGCATTGAATCGCCAGATCTGTCTGTTGTATAAATTCATCCTTGGCCTGTTCAATGTCTCCAGCGAGAGTGTGAAGGTCTGGCATAGTAAATGTACGCAGGCGTTTCAGCCCTGCCAGTTCGCCGGATTGCTCCCGCCTGAAGGAATAATGCGTCAGTTCATATAGCTTACATGGCAGGTGGTGATAAGAAATCTGCATATCATGCTGGATTAAATATTGTCCAAAACATGCAGCAAAGCGCAGAAAATATTCTTTCTGGTCAGACAGAAGTACATACTGTCGAGCAGGAAAGCGCTGCAAGTACAGGTTCAAGCTCGGGTGTTGATAGTCATACATGATAGGGGTTTCTACCTGCATCCCCCCATGCCGGGTCACGAGATCACTAACATAAGCTTCGGCCAGCCGTTTCATAAGCTGACCTTTTGGATACCAGCGGAAATTGCCTTGATCAGAACCCGGTTCATAGTCAACCAGCTCCATCCGGCGCATTAATTCAATGTGCGGAGGGGGCTCCTCTGAGAGACGAGATCCGGATTTTTCGTAGCGGAATAAGAGGCTAAGACCCGGCCTTTTCTCGAATGAGAATTTCTCCGCCGGCACCTGTGCTTCCCCGGGTGACATGATCACCCAACGGGACTGCAGGGTCTTTTCCGCCTTAAGAGCTTGAGACTCTTTCTCCTCGGCTGCCTCCTCAGCGGGGCCGACTGGCGTGATGGTTTTTGCCAGCTCAGATAAGGGATGGCCCTTGCACGAGATCTCAAACGCCTTGTAATAACCGAAAGGAGCCCGCAATATCTTCAATTGTTTGTTGTGCTGGATGCGGCTGCACATTTCGTCCAGCAGCCTGACAGCAACTCGCGGACTACTAAGGGAACTCGAAAGATGGGCATATGGATAAAGCACCACGTTATTCGTGCTCACTTGCGACATGAGGGACAATATTTCTCCCGTTGCCTGTTCGGCCACAGAAGCGATATTGGCCTCATCACCTTTTTCTGCAGCTACAAAAGCCACAAGGGCTTCATTTACCTCGCCTTGCCTGCCCGTCTTTTCCAGCTCCGCCGGCAGCGCCACCGAAGTTTCGCCTGTAACGCGAAACGAAAATTTGTCTGCATGTACCAGAAGGATTCGCATTTTACCTCACTCTGCTGGCGATCGGCTTATGCCGACTCGTCCACCGACCCATTACTTCGATCATTCCACCAGGCCGCCTCGCCTGAGAGCTGGTGGGCAAGTGCTTCAATCGGCGGAGAGCCTCCGAGTTCCTACTCGATGAGAAGCTGAGTCCATTCATACAACACAATGAACAAAAGGCATCTGAAAGTGCACATATCCAGATGCCTTTCCCGTCTGCACGCCGTTAAAACATAGCGAAAAATCTATTGTACAGCTTCCCTTTCCGTATCAGTTCAGCCACCAAGGCACCAAGTCACAAAGGAAAAGATATCACTTTTAAAAACTTTATGTGAAAGGCAAGCATTCATCGCTTGAAAATTACAGATTGAGCCAGTCACGGGCTTGCTCACCGAATCCAAAAAACTCGGCCTCACGGCCTCAAACAGTTTGGGATTTGCCCACTGGTGTGGGCCGTTCCCTTCGCCCGGCAAACAGACCAAACCAACCAAACAGACCAGATAGACCAGGTCAACCAAACCAACCAAACCGGTGCCACAAAAAATCCATAATGGTTGTTCAATGGAGTTATGGAAAGGTCTCAGTTGACCTTACAAACGTGCCAAAAATGATCCGCAACAAGATGCATCAATTTTACATGGATAGCTGATACAGGAGTATCAACGAAAAGTCAAGGCTAAGTTTTGTGCAGCGTCTATACGGGCTGTTGCCCAAACAAAAATTCCTTTGAGCGGTCATTAAAACGTTTTTTTGCTAACAAATCTTGGCGAAGCGGAAGATTAGCGATGTCAACTGTTCGAGCCCGGAGGGCGAGTTTTGACATCGCCTGTAGCAAGCCTTAGATTTGTCAAAAAACGTTTTAGACCAAGCGAAAAGGGATTTGGGCAACAGGCCGTATACGATTGACTCGGAGAGTTTTTTCGTATAGCGTGAAGATTGAAGGTTTCATTTTGTAAAAACGTAGGTATCATATAGTGTCATGAGCCCCGTGCCGTTGGTTGAAATCATTGTCGCAGAAAATCGCAAGCTTCTCAAACATGTCTCAAAGGAAGCAGTTGATCGATTCATTCAGGCAATTGACAAGGCAGAAAAGATTTTTTGTGCTGCCCAGGGGAGATCGGGACATATCCTGCGCTCTTTTTGTATGAGACTGATGCATTTGGGGTATCAGGCGTTCTTTGTCGGGGAGACGATAACCCCCAAGATCGGCAGAAAAGACATTATGATTGTCCTTTCGGGTTCGGGTCAAACCCTTCTGACGTACGAATTGATTAACCTGGGCCGGAAACGCGGGGCGCGGGCTTACGGCCTTGTTGGTGTTGAAAACTCTCCAATTGCCCATGCTCTTGATTACTTTATCTGCCTTCCAGGGGGATCCAAAGGGGAGCCGCCTGAACAATCTGTTTCGATTCAGCCTCCTGGTTCTTTGTTTGAACAGGCTGCCTTTATATTACTGGAAACGATGGCGCTGACAATATACCAGAGGTGCGGGAGTGATCCCCAGGCCATACTTGACCGCCATACGAATCTGGAATAGCCTGGTTTGGCAAAGTCGCCGAATGGTAAACCGGGCGGGTGGTTCGTAGGAGGCAAAGAATGGCTGATGCTGGGTGCTGGATGCTGGATGTTGGGTGCTGGGGAGCTTGACGTGATCAAGTATCAAGTATCCAGTATCGGAGCGAAGCGACCACACTATCCAGTATCGGAGCGAAGCGACATGTGACCAAGGCCGAATGACAAGTAATAGCGGTTAACTGTACCCCGATGTTGCAAAAATCCTGGCGGAGTTTCAGGAAATAACTGTTATTTCAGCATGAAACGGCAAAGTTGTGCCTAAATGAGGAATTCACCTTTGGTGAAGTCCTGAGATTCCATCAATTGTCAATTTTGGCACTTGTATAGCAGCATATTTCGGGGAATGTTGCGAGTTCGTATCATTTTAGCCTTTTGAAAATATTATCGCATACGGGCAATCCGGTATAGGCTGTCTCACTGTCTGAGAGCGTTAGTGAGCGTTAAGAAAGAACAGTTAAGCAA
>QMMV01000259.1 GCA_003647435.1 Deltaproteobacteria bacterium
ATGTTATTGTACCGTCCAGGCGCTGTTCTTTCTTTACGCTCGGTTATGCTCGAGTTTGAGGCGGTCTATACCGGATTGCCCGTATGCTCATTGTGTCTGTTTTTTGAAACACCTAAACTGATACAACGTTTTAATGACCGCTCAAAGGAATTTTTGCTTGGGCAACGGCCCGTTTAAATAACACTAAAGGCCTTGCGCCTTGTTCAGTATCTAATGAGAATCTGATAGCTGCCTGTTCGTTCTTAACGCTCACTAACACGCTCAAACACTTACACAAGTTGAAGTTTGACTGCCCTTGAAGCTCTTGTGACCGGGTTTGTTTCGTGAGGTTAAAGTAATACGAAAAATGCAAATTTGAAATTATACAGGAGTTAGAATAAATAATCCTTTTCCAAAACTGTTCTGAATTCTGACCGCTGCCTTCTGAGTACGTGATGTGTAAGGATATATGCCAATGTCCCAGGTAATTGCTATTCAGCAACAAGCCGATTTCGCCGAGAAAGTCTACGAGTTTTCTCTGGGTTTTCTCATGTGTTGTTACTATGTTTGCGAAAGCGAGCATGCCCGAGATACCTTTACCAAGGGATTGTATGCTCAAATGATCTCCAGTTCAAGGCTCCTGGAAGATTTTCTGGATTTCCATGGCGCCACCAATAATTCGGAGTGGTTTTATTACAGGGAATTGGTTTCCAGCGTTAGAAACCTTGCAGCGGCAAGTTATTCCCAGAAACATATTTCGATACGGCTCAGATTTTACGAGCTAAAAGATACAGAGCGCTTTGAAAAAGACGGATATTCAACACACAAATTCCTGATAAGCTCATTGCGTGCGATTTGTTGCAGGGCCCTGGAAGAAGCAAGGCGTCTGCATATAAAGTTTCCCAAGAACCGTTTTGTCTGGACGGATTTCCCGGGCATATCTACCGGTATTGCCCTTGAGTCCGATATTGACGACGAAAACTTGGCAGAAGAGGAAAAAAATATTGTAAAGATTGCAACTGAGTTTTTCAGAACAGCAAGGGATTTTGAAACACACGATTTTTCCGAATCTCACGATATTGACGAGATCATGGCTATTGTCCCCAGCGGATTCAATGAAGAAAAAGCCCGGCGTTTTGAGATGACTGTCCACAGCCTCCAGTCCACCTTTGATACCTATATAAATAGAAGCGGCCTCAAGTTCCGGAATGTAAAGCTCAAAAGCCTTCGAGGGCACATCTCGGTCGTTCTCCACCTCTTGGAGCTTACCCGGTGCCTCCTCCACTACTATGAACGGCACCTACATGAAGTCGGCTACAAAAACATCTATAATAAAGTGCGCGATGAATTAACGAGGGCGGTCAAGCCCGAGCAACTCCTTGACCGGATTGTAAATTATGGTCTCTATTACGTTGCTCATTTCTTTATCAGCGGCAAGGAGCTTGCCTGCGAGCTTCTGAATAGATACGTCGAGCGAGGGAGGATTGTCGTGGGTGTGCCCCAAAAACTGGGTTTTCACAGTCGGCCGAGTCTGCTTGTGGCCAAGATTGTCCAGTACTACGGTGGGCATGTAGACCTCTGCGTGGGTGATGACCGGTTTGATGCGTGTAGTGTTCTTGAGCTGCAATGGGCGGGGGGCAAAATCCAGAAAGAAAATATCCAGCAGGTTGTTTTTGAAGGGGACACGCGTGCCTTAAACGACATCAAGATCTTGAGTAGTGTTAACTACGGCGAGGACTACATGGGCAAAGGGATACCGCTACCCAGAGAACTTTCTTACTTGAAACAATAGACGATTATCAGACTCAGAGGTCAGGTGCCAGGAATGGATAGAGCAAACAAAATTGCTGCAATCATCGTTGCTGCAGGACACGGTGAGCGCATGCGGTCGGCACAGAGGAAACAATACATGATGCTGCGGAAACATCCTGTGTTGGCTCACACTATGAGTGCTTTTGAAAAATGCGATATCATAGAAGAAATCTTTCTCGTGGTTCCACCAGGAGATGAGGTTTTTTGTCAAAAGCAGATAGTAGACCCGATCAGGCCCCGTAAGCCAGTTTGTTTAGTCTCTGGTGGCTCTTCGAGGCAAGAGTCTGTTTTTAACGGATTGAAGGCCACCGAAGGGAGGTTTGACCTTGTGGTTATTCACGATGGTGTCCGCCCGCTGGTTAAGGTGGAAAAGATCGTCAGGTGTGTTGAAACGGCAGAAAAACACGGTGCCTGTATCCTCGCCCTGCCGGCAAGCGATACGGTGAAGACGGTCGATGAATTTGATCGTGTGGTTGTAACAATGAAACGCGACACGCTTCGGATGATCCAGACCCCTCAAGCATTTTACTACAATCTTATACTTGGCGCCCACATGGCTGCTCAAAGCGAAAATTATGTCGGCACCGACGATGCTGAGTTAGTAGAGATGTGTGGTGAGGTCATAAAGACCATACCGGGCGATCCGTGCAATATCAAGGTTACCACTCTCGATGACTTGAAAATAGCCGAGGCTCTCCTGGAAAGCTGAGGGGGGTTGTCCATGCGATACGGTTTCGGTTATGATATCCACCGGCTTGTCAGAGGGCGAAAACTTGTCCTTGGAGGGGTGACGATTCCTTTTGAGAAAGGCCTTCTTGGACATTCGGATGCTGATGTGTTGCTGCATGCGGTGTGCGACGCACTGTTAGGGGCCGCTGCTATGGGAGACATTGGCCGGCATTTTCCGGAAACAGACCCCCTCCTTAAGGATATTTCCAGTATTAACCTTCTTGAAAAGACTTTTCAGATGATTCGCAGCAAAGGCCTTTTTGTGAATAACCTGGATGCCACCGTATTGGCTGAGGCGCCCCGACTTGCACCGTATTCCGTTGCCATGAAAAAGAACATCGCCAGGGTACTTGAAACTGGGCCGAAGCAAATAAACGTCAAAGCAACAACCATGGAAGGGCTGGGGGCTATAGGAAATGGGGAAGCGATAGAGGCCATGTGTGTGGTGGCTCTTTGTCAGGGATGATAGACAGGCAATTTACTGGTGTTTGCGTTTCAGCGCTGAAGGGCTTCCGCTATCTCCGCTTGCATTTTTCTCACCTGGCTGATTGGGTCCGGTGTTTCCCTTATTGGACGGCCGATGACTACGTAGTCGGCACCGTTTAGAAAAGCAGTTTTAATATCCACCACCCTTTTTTGGTCGTCATCTGGGCGGTGTTCTACAGGTCTCACTCCTGGTACCACGATCAAAAAATTGCTGCCGAGGTCCTTTCTCAGTTTTGGCGCTTCCAGCCCGGATGAAATCACGCCATCACATCCGATCGCAAGGGCATGTCTGGCCCTGCTGAGAACAAGTTCATCAAGAGAACATTGAAATCCCATCTCTTCTATATCCTGCTGGGAGAGGCTGGTTAAAACTGTGACGGCCAGAATCTTCGTGTCCCTTCTGGCAGAAACTGCTGCTCTCAGGATTTGATCGTTGCCGTGAACGGTGGTAAACGTAATTCCATGATCCTTGAGCTGGCTTACGGCACAGGCAACGGTTTGGGGAACGTCAAAGAACTTTAGATCGAGCATGACCTTCAGCCCGCGGTTTATGATCCAGTCAACCACAGTAAAACCTCCGGCAAGAAATAATTGAAGCCCGACTTTATAGAAATGTATATCTTGTTCTAATCGCCTGACCCATTTTTTGGCTTCATCTATAGATTCCACATCGAGGGCGAAAATAATGCGCTCATTCAATGGGATCATCTTATCTGCAACACCTCCGTCTCCCGTCATGAGGGGATATCCATATACGTAACACTTTAGCTCTCTTACAAAACAGACATTTTCGTAACACTTTAGCTCTTTGTATCAGTTTAGCTATTTCAAAAAACAGACACAATGAGCATACGGGCAATCCGGTATAGACCGCCTCAAACTCGAGCATAACCGAGCGTAAAGAAAGAACAGCCCCTGGACGGTACAATAACATGAACTGGTTGCCAACATCAGTTAGGCTAAAGCATAGGTTTGTTGCTTAACTGTTCTTTCTTAACGCTCGCTAACGCTCTCAGACAGTGAGACAGCC
>QMMV01000260.1 GCA_003647435.1 Deltaproteobacteria bacterium
AATTTTTGTTTAGGCAGCGGCCCGTTTAAACCTGACTTTGTCTGCTAACAGTGGAAAGATATAATGTCAAGGCTTGCGGGGAGCAAATTTTATGACATTGGTCGATTTGTTTTTACGAAATCCAACTTTCTACACGAAGTGCGCCGCAGCACTTTGAGGCTTTTGCTGTCCCGGCCAGCTTGAACGTCTCATCACTCGGCTGATGTGAGTTTCTATCTCGCCAAGCAGTTGTGTAAGGGTACCGGGGGCCCTGGCAGAAATGGGAATACCCCTCCATTTGCGGGCAATCTCACTTACGGCTTTCGGGTCTAATAGGTCTTGCTTGTTCAGGACCCTCAACACCGGGATGTGGTTCAGGTGGAGGTTTTCAAGAATTCGCTCTACAGACTCGATCTGGTCTGGAAACCTCGGATTATTTATATCAATCACATGAAGAAGCAAGTCGGCATCTTCAAGTTCTTCCAAGGTGGATCGGAAAGCCACAACAAGTTCTTTTGGAAGGTCACGGATGAAGCCAACTGTGTCAGTAATAATAACTTCTGTATCCTTTGGCAATTTTTTTCTGCGACTGGTGGGATCAACAGTGGCAAACAGTCTCCTTTCCGCCAGCACCGAACTGCGAGTGAGCGTATTCAGGAGCGTAGATTTCCCCGCGTTTGTATATCCAATAATAGAAATGATTGGAAGCCCCTTTTTGGTCCGCCTGGCACGGCGCTGTGAGCGCTGTTTCTGGACAGAGACGAGAAGATTTTCAAGATGGGCTATGCGATCCCGGACGCGGCGTCTGTCAATCTCAAGCTTGGTCTCGCCTGGTCCCCTGCCGCCAATACCACCGGTGAGGCGAGACATGCTGGTACCCTTGCCGACAAGCCGGGGTAACAGGTACTTGAGTTGGGCAAGCTCGACTTGAATTTTTCCTTCACGGCTGCGTGCATGCTGGGCAAATATGTCGAGGATAAGTTGGGTTCGGTCTATGACCTTGAGTTCCGTGAGATCCGTGATGGAGCGGACCTGAGATGGGTTTAACTCTTGATCAAATATCAAAAGATCCGCCCCTTTTTGAAGCGCAAAGACCACCAATTCGCTCAGTTTTCCTTCTCCCAGGAGAAAGCGGGAATCTATTTTCTGCCGGTGTTGGATAACAGAGCCTACGACTGCAATCCGGGATGAATCGGCAAGCTCCCGGAGCTCAGCCATGGAATCCTCGGCCGCACGCCTTGAAGCTGTGGTAACACTTACAAGGATTGCCCTTTCCCACTTCTTTTTTACCTTCTGCGCACTTACTTTCCGAGCAAATTCTGACTCAAGGGACCGGATGAGCCCCACGCAATCAATGGCAAGCTCTGCAGGGGTAATCGGGGGAAGAATCCGCCAGTTTTCACCGTCTGTTTCTTCCGGCAACAGGTGGGCAACATGAATCCGGTATGCACGCCCCTCTTTGTCCATGGTTACAGCAGCCATCAGGTCCAATCGTAGGAGGGCGAGATCCATGAGGTCATCCTGTGTCAGAGGTTCATCCTTCAGGTGGGTATGGACACAGCGAAGCCCTTTAAGGCGACCCCCGCCGGAGCGATATTTTTCGAGATTCGGGATTACAATCTGCTTGTGATCACCCACAATGACATGGGCTATCCAGCCCTGACGGTCGATCAAGACACCGATTTGACGCCGAATCTCAAAAGAAAGCAGGCAGATAGCCTTAACCAGTTCTGGCGAAGCAACGTAGGAAGGTGATGTTCTTCGGCGATAAAGATTTTCAAGACGGCGGACCTGATTTGCCTTGAGTCCGCCTATATGTCCATAAACTTTGATTGCTTAATTCCTGCCTCGCGACCTTTGCACAACCCCTTTGAACGGCCAAAGTCAAAATACGGTTAGGCAGAGGTCTCAGTGGTCACTGATTACAATCGATGTAACAACTTACGTTTTTGAAAACATCATTGCATGCATGATCATCCCACATGCTCATCGGGATCAACCTACCGTTACAGTCCTCTTATCCACTACCCTGATCGCCTTGCCATCAGAGCGTGGCAGGCTGTTTGGTTCCACAAGGTCAACCTGGGGGGTGATCAATATCTCTCCCCTGAGCTCACTGGCTATCTTTTTTTGCAACTTTTCAAGATACCGGATGTCTTCGCTGAAATGTTCAGAGTCCACTTCGACCTGAACCCGCATTGTGTCTATTCCATTATGAGTTTCAAGTACAATCTGATAGTTATTCCCGACCTCAGGGATACTCATCAACACCATTTCAACCTGCAAGGGAAAGATATTTACCCCCTTCAAGATAATCATGTCGTCGGTACGACCTGTGATGCGGTCTATCCTGCGATGCGTTCTCCCGCAGGGACAACGTCCAGGAAGAAGACGAGTAATATCTTTCGTACGGTAGCGGAGCAGGCACATTGCGTCCCGATTTAGGCTGGTAAGGACAAGTTCCCCTTCAGTCCCATCGGGTACAGGCTTTAGGGTGACGGGGTCTATGATTTCCACAAGATAACTGTCTTCCCATATGTGCAGACCATTTTTATACGGACATTCAAGGGCCACCCCAGGCCCATTCATCTCAGAGAGCCCGTATGAATTGAAGGCATCCACCCCATAGGCTTCCTCAATCCGCCTACGCACCCCTTCCGTGTGGGGTTCCGCTCCCAAGAATGCGACCCGAAGAGACAAGTCATCTCTGGGATTAATACCCAACTCGGCCATGACTTTCAGCAAGTAAAGGGCATAGCTTGGAATTATATGAATGACCGTGGTTCCAAAATCCTGCATGAGGCGAATCTGGCGCTTGCTGCTTCCGGGACCCGCGGGAATTATGAGCGTTTCCAAAAGCTCGGCTCCATAGTGGAATCCGAGCCCCCCTGTGAATAAGCCGTAGCCCATCATATTCTGAAAGACATCATCTTTGCGCACGCCAGCCATGTACATGCACCGCGCCACAAGGTGCGCCCAGGATCTGATGTCCTTTTTCGTGTGAAAGATCACGGTGGGCCTGCCTGTGGTACCGGAGGAGGCGTGAAGCCTGACAAGATTCTCTCCGGGGACAGTAAGAAAACCGTATGGGTAGGCCTCGCCCCTGAGGTCATCCTTCGTGGTAAACGGGAGGTGCTCAACATCCGAAAGCGATTGAATATCCTCGGGCCTCAAGCCGAGCTCTCTAAATCGCTTAGCATAAAAGGGTGAAGTAGACGCCTTGCGAACTGTAGTTTTTAGCCTCTCAAGCTGCAAGCTCTGGAGCGCTTCCAGGTCGAGGGTTTCAATCTCTTTGTCTAAAAAATCACCTGTTTGCATTGTAATTCTCACCTATCGCCTAAACCGTCGGCTCTGTTTCCGGTGCAAGGTCCTCAAAGCGGGTATATCTTTCCAAAAAGGCCAGCTTCACAGTTCCGGTAGGGCCATTGCGCTGCTTGGCAAGCAGGAGCTCTGCAATTCCTTTGTTAGGATTATTTTCGTCTCTGTTATACACCTCGTCACGGTAAATAAATATGATGACGTCGGCATCCTGTTCGATGGCACCGGATTCCCGGAGATCAGAAAGTACCGGGCGCTTGTTGCTTCTGTCTTCCACCTTACGGTTGAGCTGAGAGAGCGCCACCAGCGCCACGTCGACCTCCTTTGCCAGCGCCTTAAGTGACCTTGAGATCTCAGATATCTCGAGCTCTCGCCGTTCAGCAGAAGAGCGTCCCTTCATGAGCTGCAGGTAATCTATGATAATGAGGCCCAGACCTTTTTCCATTTTCATGCGGCGTGCCTTGGCGCGTATTTCAAGGGCCGAGATAGTCGGTGAATCATCGATGTAGATGGGAATATCAGAAAGCGCACCTGCAGCCCGGATAATACGGGCAAGGTCCGTTTCGCTCAGAAACCCACCGCGCATCCGGGAGGCATCGATTCGTGCTTCTGCCGAAAGCATCCGGAAGGCGAGTTGTTCCTTGGACATCTCAAGCGAGAAAATGGCTGCAGGGATTCCCGTTTCAACGGCCGCATTTCGGGCGATGTTGAGCGCCAGCGCCGTCTTGCCC
>QMMV01000261.1 GCA_003647435.1 Deltaproteobacteria bacterium
CCTTTGTATGGGAGGGCACTGCACTGTAATATAGAAAAGCGGCCAACGTTGTTGGGGGAGGTGTTTAAAACCGCAGATTCTAGGATAGGAAATTGGCAATCGTGTTTAGAAAGAACAGTAATTTCTTGCTCTAAATTCAGCGAGCCGTATTTTGCTGAAAGAATATAGACACTATCAGTATTTAACTTTTCTGCATATCTCAAGTTAAGCTTGAAAAGTGTGCTAATGTAAATATTTTTCGCCTTCGCTCGATGCCCTAGCTTTTGGCTTACGCACGAGATAAGAACTATCCGCTTCATGATTTATCTTCATTAGCGCCGCCGTCCCTTTATTATCTCATTGTTTCTCACGCCACGGTACGACTTAACGCCCGCACCCTTGGTCTTACCTTTAGGCGGCGCGAACATCGCCCTTAACCCGATGGCTTTGGAGCGCAGCGGAAAAGCCAGTCCGTGTTGAAGCTGTTGTTAGGTGCATTTTAGCAGACCTGATGGATGATATCGTTAAAACCTCTTGGATGTCCGACTTCTTACCTACTTGCGGGGAGGTATATCTGCACCACAGAAGTTACAGCGTACACTTTCCCGCTTTTTACTCGCCGGGACAATTTGGTCTCTCTTGCACTTAGGGCATGTGCGCTTGAGGCCAAAAACAGCATTGATAACTGCCGATATGAAATAGGGATTCATGACCTTTCATCCCCTTTGTTTGAAGATGAAAATGTGTTAATAGCTTCTGATATTTTTTGAGAAGATCCAAGGACGAAAAGCACATCGTTGGAGTGAAGGACAGTGTCTGCACCCGGGTTCGACAATATCTGTGAGTCCCGTCGTATTGCCACTACGGAAACCGAATAACGCCTTCTTAATTCGATCTGGGCAAGGGTTTTCCCAATTAACGGTGATCCTTGCGCGATCCGAAACGTACTCATATCGACATCATGTAACTGAAGTTTCAAATCGGAAAGAGATGCCGAGGCCTTAGAAATGCTTCTAAACATCTCGTACCCATCTGCTCGCACCTCAGCGAGCAGCCTCTCGATTTCATCTCTGGGTATAAGATATTTCGTCAAAACCCGAGTAAAGATCTCAATTGATGTCTCAAATTCTTCCGGGATGACTTCGCTGGCCCCTAATTCATACAGAGGCTTCATCTCTTGAAGATAACGGGTTCGTACGATCAAATGAACTTTCGGGCTAATTCTCCGAACGACTTCAGTAATTCTACGGGTTGCCGTTGGGTCGTTAATTGCAACCACCACAATTCTAGCATTTTTGATGTTCGCTTTCTGAAGTACGGTTTCCTGGGTTGCGTCACCATAATAAATAGGTTCACCCTTTGCCTGTTCGCTCCTTACTGTTGCTGGGTTCATCTCAATGATTGCATAGGGGATACCTGCAAATCTGGCGGCACGTGCCACATTTCTCCCGTTCACCCCGAAACCGATGATGATAACGTGGTCTTTCCTGTCCACCACCTTTGTCTCTGAAATAGGATAAATGCCTAATACCAACCTTTTCGGAACCGGTAACCGGAGGATAGTATCCGCCAGCGGGGGTGCCAGGGCTATGATAAATGGCGTCGCCGCCATGGAAAGTATGGAAAAAGCCAGAAACATCTGATGAATATTTCCGGCAAGCAAACCATGTTCAACGCCGGTCTTGGATAGAATGAAAGAAAATTCACCAACTTGACTGAGTGCAAGGCCAACCAAGATTGAAGTGCGAAAAGGGAATCCTAATAAAACTGTTGCAAAGCAGGCAATGATGGATTTAAGAACCAAAACGCTTAAAGCGATCAGCGCAATGCTTCCCGGTTGCCGGAAAAGAAAACCTACATCCAGCAGCATGCCGATGGAAACAAAAAAGAAGGGTGTGAAAACGTCACGAAAGGGTAAGATATTCCCAAGTGCCTGATGACTGTATTCAGATTCGGAAATGATCAATCCTGCCAAAAACGCACCCAGGGCAAGGGAAAGCCCAGCGCTTGAAGTTGCCCAAGCAACTGCGAGGCATATTACAATTATGCTCAACAAGAAAAGTTCCTGGCTTCGCGTCCGGGCGATTTGATACAATACCCGTGGTACAATCCATTTAGTGCTGACGATCACCAACCCGATGATTCCGATTCCTTTGGCGATAAGAACGAGGACGGATTCTCCTGCATTCCCTGTTGCACCGGCCAGTAGAGGCGTAACCAGTATCATTGGAACAATAATGATGTCCTGGAAAATCAAGATGCCAAGAGCTGTGCGCCCATGGGGGCTATCAACCTCACCTCTTTCCTGGAGTAGCTTGAGAACAATGGCCGTGCTGCTGAGGGATATAAGAAATCCTATAAATATCGAGTTGCCCACGGGTTGGCCCAGTTGCCTGGCTATAACAAAAGCAACAAAAAATGTTAGCAACACCTGAATCGAGCCCCCCGTCAGGACTGATTTTTTGATTTGCAGCAGCCTTTGAAGTGAGAACTCGATTCCGATGGTAAAAAGCAATAAGACTACACCGATTTCAGCTAAAATTTCAACTTCATGGACTGCCTTTACCAGTCCAAGTCCGTATGGCCCGGCCAATATCCCGGCAAGGAGGAATCCTACAATCGTCGGCACGCGAAGTCGATGGCATATAAAGAGGATACCAATGGACAGCCCAAATATGATAACAATGTCAGTTAGCAGCGGTATTTCCATATCCTAATTTACCTTCTGATTTTGTGTTGAAAAGCCCAGAGAAATAGACACTCAATGTCTATCACCTCTTTCTCTTTGCACGAGACACCTAATGACCGAGCTGAGCGGAATTGCCAGTCCGAGTTGATGCAGTTGTTAGAAGTTGGTTATTTTGTAAAACCCTTTATCTCTAATACCGTCTTGTCCTGCTCAGTCAACGTTATATGAACCTGCTTACCTGTATCAGTCCCAATGTACGGTTTTGCAGCTGCCACAAGCACTGGGAAAACGCGTCGCAAGTCTCCACTAGACCCTCTACTGGTTACTGTAGTTCTCCACGCTTCTATGACTTTTTTAGATCGCCTATACTCTTTGAGATCGAAAGCATCCAGAATGAGGAATCTAAAGAATGTGGTATAGGAACCAACGTGAGAGGTGTAACCCTTAATTCCATAAGTTGGCGTGTATGTTGTTGTGCCCTGATATGAACCGTAACTCCCATAGGAGGTTATCGTGCCATATGTTGTGGAAGACGATATGCCCGTTTGCCCCCACACCGGAAGAGAGTATGAATACAGATGCTCTTTTGGATCACCAATGCCATAAGAAAGAAAAATGGCGATTCTTGCATCTTTGAAATCATTTGCTCTGATATATCCTGCTGAAGTTAAAGCCCTCTCTACGTATGAAGCGTACTCTTTGAACTGCAGGTCATTTGGATCAACATCTTTAAGCCCAGGCAATAAGATGTAAGTCTTTTCACTGCTGAGCTCTGGATTACTGATGGAGTCGACTTTGACTAAGAATTTTGGCCCGACTGCGCACCCAAGCATAAGGATGAGTGAGAGGGATAATAGAGTAATTGATTTTCTCATCTCTTAACCTCCATCAAATTCTAATGGCCGAGCTGAGCGGAATTACGACGGCCAGAGGTTGCCTCCTGTGCAAGCTGTGGAGGGAGCGGAGGCTCAGCTCGGCCATTAGCGCCGCCGTCCCTTTATTATCTCATTGTTTCTCACACCACGGTACGACTTAACGCCCGCGCCCTTGGTTTTATCTATAGGCGGCGCGAACGTGGAAATCAGCCGCGAGCGTACCGAGTCGGCTGGATTGCCTTGTGTACGCCCGGCATGGGCGTGAACTTATGGGGTGAAAGTCCCCTATACGTGAACCCCGCTAAGATGGTGAACATCTTAGCGAAAGTATTAGCCGAAGACAAGGGCATCGCCGTGACACGGTGTCTGAAGGAAGCCTGAGCGCAAAGCTGTGAGCCGACCTGTCTGCGTGCGAACGCACAGGCAGGCGAACAGAAACGGCATACAAGGCCCAGTCTCCGGGTAAGTTAGCACAACATAATGA
>QMMV01000262.1 GCA_003647435.1 Deltaproteobacteria bacterium
TTTTAAAATCGGCCAGGCCAAAAATATCCAAGTAGATGAAATTTCTGTACAGGCGGCTTGCCGGCAGGTAAGGGCTGATATTGTAGGGGCTGCGGTTGAAAAGACTGTGAAGTGGATTGATCCCGATAAAAGCAACCTTTAACTCCCGTGAGGCCCAGAGGGCAAACCTTTTGAGGTCGGCAAAATCGCCTATGCCCCAGTTGCGATCGGAACGAATGGCGTAAAGCGGCACCCAGATGCCTGCCAGGCGCCTGTCTCCCTGCAGGGCGGGAGGCAGGTATGTTCGCTCGGGGCAGACTATGACCCTGACAGCCTGATCCTTCTTTTTTTGTCCTGCGGTTGCTGTTATCTGAAAGGTGTAATAGCCGAGCGGGAGATCGGCAGGAAAGGGCGCACCAAAGCAGCCAAACGTCTTTGTCCTGAGGGCCTTTTTTTCAATCAGCACCAGTTCGTTATGGTCGTAACGAAAGCAACTCGTCCCCCCTGCCTCATTTTCTATCGTGATCTTGAGCCTAAGCCCCTTAAAATCTGTTACAAGGTCGTCTATTGGAATCCTGAAGTGAATATATTTCGGGATATTTCCGGTGCGTACGACAAGAACAGGATCACTCAGCTGCGACCAGAAGGCATATTCGTCCCTTTCAAGGGCTCCCCTCAGAGACCTTGCAGACCCCGTTGGAAGCCCCATTGCGTTGAGGATTTTCACTCTGGTCTCGGGGTTGATTTTCTGGAGGCGGCCTTCTGTATCAACGTATTCCGGAAGGATCCTGGATCTTTCCGCGGCAAGATCCAGCAAGTCTTTGCCACTCAACTTTTTCCCCATATGACAAGGCCCATTGAGTGACGACTTTCGGGGTTTGGATGATTTGGTGTCAGACGTATAGTGAGACCAAAATGCCCTGATTCTTGAAATTGGATGTCACACTGGTACTTATATGTCTGACCCCCGAGATCTTCTGCTTTTTGCATGACTTGGGTGGCACGATCTACAAACCTGTCATCCGGACCCAGTCTGCCATAGTAGGCTTCAACCATGACATCTTCCGGTAGCAGCTCGCCTAAAAAGATGTCTGCCTCCATGTGGTAAGCGGTGCCTATTTTTATCTCCACAACTTCATCAGTCCGAATATCTTTGATGGCTATCTTTTCCCAATTATACATGATCTTTTCGCGCCACGCTGCCAGCTCTTTGAGCGCTTTCCACCCGTCTGCCATCAAATGAGATGCCTGTCTTGTCGCCGGGAGATAAAACCTGTTCCAGTATTCTTCAACCATCCTGTGGGTGTTAAATAAAGGACACAGCTTGTGCAAGGATGCCTTCATCATTCCCAGCCACCCCCTGGGAAGACCATCAGGGCCCCTATCATAGAAAAGGGGTATTATGTCTTTCTCAAGGATATCGTAAAGCGCCCTGCTTTCTACCTCATCCTGAAAATCGTGGTCCTGGTATTCCTCACCACCCCCGATGGCCCAGCCAATTTCCCTGTCATATCCCTCGTCCCACCAGCCATCAAGAACGCTCAGGTGAAGAGCCCCGTTGGCCACCGCCTTCATTCCGCTGGTACCGCATGCCTCAAGGGGACGTCGTGGTGTATTAAGCCAGATGTCCACCCCCTGGACCATGTAGCTCGCAAGTTCCATATCATAATCTTCTAAAAACACCATGCGACGTCGCAAATTTTCTCGCCTTGCTGTTTGAACAAGTTGCTTGATGATGTCCTTGGCCATCTGGTCCTGGGGGTGGGCCTTGCCTGCGAAGATGATCTGCACTGGATACTTTTCGTTTGTAAGGAGCGCTTCCAGCCTGTCCATATCCCTGAGGATAAGATTGGCCCTCTTATATAATGCAAATCTTCGAGCAAAGCCGATGGTAAGGATTTCAGAGTTGAGGACGTCATTTGCAATGGCCAGCTCCCGGCTGGAAGCTCCCCGTTTTGCGAGCTGCCTCGTGAGCCTTTTGCGAGTGAAACTTACCAGCCTTTCCCTCGCTCGCTCATGCGTCCTCCACAGCTCCGTGTCGGGAATTGTGCCAACCCGCTCCCATACCTTTACATTGTCGGGGTCTTCAATCCAGCGTGGGCCAAGATAGCGGTCGTAGATCTCGCCCATGCCCCAGGAAATCCAGGAAGGGATGTGAACTCCATTCGTTATGTGGACGATCGGCAGATCGGTCTCGGGGGTATTCGGCCAGATTTTCTTCCACATCTTCCTGCTGATTTCGGCATGCAGACGGCTAACACCGTTTATCCACAGAGATAGCCTCATGGGAAGAACCGTCATGCAAAACTCCTCTTCCGAGTTCCGGGGCTCCTCTCTTCCAAATGCAAGAAGCACATCGAAACTGATTCCCATAGATCTGGCCATTGATTCAAAATAGGGGAACATCAAGTCGCGGTGAAACCTATCAATACCAGCAGCCACCGGCGTGTGCGTGGTAAAAACACTGGTCGTGCGGACAAACTCGACCGCCTCATTAAAGCTCAGGCCTTCTTCTTCTCTGAGCTGTCTGATCCTCTCGAAGACAGCAAATGCGGAATGGCCTTCATTCATATGGTACACTGAAGGCTTGAGACCCATTGCCTCAAGAAACCTCACGCCCCCGATACCAAGGATGATTTCCTGGCGGAGGCGCATTTCTCTATCCCCCCCATACAATTCTGAGGTTATGGTTCTGGCAGGCTCCGAGTTAGACTTCAGATTTGTATCAAGCAGGTAGAGGCGAGTGGTGCCTATGTTTACCTCCCATGCCTGGATCTGCACATTTTCACCTTTTAGATCGACTGCTACTGTCAGGGGAGTCCCATCGGCGCCCCTGACGAGTTTCATCGGCATGGTCGGAAACTTGTTTTCAGGATATGTCTCCATCTGCCAGCCGTCCTGCGTTAGGTACTGCCTGAAGTAACCTTTTTGATAGGCAAGTGAGACGCCGATGATAGGAAGGTGTAGGTCACTGGTCGATTTTAGATAATCTCCAGCCAATATACCGAGACCGCCCGAATAGATGGGCAGACAATCCGCTACGCCGCACTCAGCGGTAAAATAGGCAACCAGTATTTTGGGGTCGCTTTTTGCGAGCATACTACCGTTCGGCCTTGCTGACATATAACGCTGAAATTCGCGGTAAAGCCTTTGCATGTGTGCTAAAAAGCCCTCATCCTCTGACAGGTGTTTTAGCTCATCCTGGTTGAGGCGGCCGAGGAGTTCCACCGGGTTTCTTCTCGTTTCATCCCACAGGTCCGGGTTCATCCACCTGAAAAGCTTGGTCGCCTCGTGGTTCCACACAAACCAGAGGTTTTCTGAAAGTGGCAGGATCTCTTTTAAGGCATCAGGCAGCCTTGGTTTTACGTCTAACGTTCTAATGGGTTGCGTCATCGCTCATCGCCCTTCTATCGTGAAAAAGTGGAAATCCCAATCTTGAAGTGCCACGTACAATCCGGAGCTTGAAACATCTGCCGGGTGCAAACGATAGCTTTCCCCTTTAAGTGGGTCACGACAAAGAAGCTCCTTGCTTTGAGCAAACCAATCTTGGGGTACTTTAACAAGCCCCTGGGCGGGGGTGGAGGAAAAATTAACAACAATCAAACGTTTTTCCTCGCCCAATGCCCAGCGCCAGGCTAAGAGGTTTATGTGGGACTGGTTGTCCGGCCATCCTGACGTGTCACACAGCTGCCAGCGGCCGTCATGAAAGACGGGGTGATTTACCTCGTGGAGCAGGGCGTTACAGAAGGCCTTTAACTCGGAAACTGGCGTCTCTTCAGGACCGCGCCTGAGTTGGACGGGGACCCTGATAGTGTTTCCTTCAAGCTGGCCGTGGTGCCAGAGCTTCATGCCCGGCAGGGTGGCATGAATAACCATGGCGCTCTGCAGCTTTTGCAGGCCGAACACGCTGGCCGCCCGTTGTTCATCATGATTTTCCAGAAACCGCAGCATCTTTGCCTGTTGAGCAACGGGGGCTGAAAGGTGGGCCTTGAGCCTCTGGACATCAGTGCTGACAAGTAGATCATAAAA
>QMMV01000263.1 GCA_003647435.1 Deltaproteobacteria bacterium
GTATCAGTATGCCCTGAGGCTTTATCGATTTTTTACAAAAACTTGATAAAGGGTATCTTCAGCCCGTTCAAAAAACACCCATAATATTTTCGAAAAAGTATCTGTTTAGATTTTTGAAAATATTATTGCGGACAGGCCATCCGATTTGAGACTGGCTCACTGTCTGAGAGGATTACTGAGCGTTGAGAAAAAACAGTAGGGTGGATATTTGTCCCTGACGATAACTGATATCGTGACCGAATGGCTGTTATTTGAACTTCTTAGCGCTGTTTTTTCTTTACGCTCAGTTAGGCTCGAGTTTGAGACGGTCTCCAATCGGATGGGCTGTCCGTTCCGTATGTCTGTTTTTTAAAAGAGCTAAAGTGTTACCATTTATCAAGTTTTTGTAAAAAATCGATAAAGCCTCAGGGCATACTGATACTGGTCATCCTCGCCCCAGGAAACTATTAAATCAATTTGTTTTAAGTGATCTGAAATCTCTTCGAGTTCATCAAATGAGGTATCAGTCACACGCAGGTTCCACCGGTAACCAGGGAAGTCCTCACCGAAATCGCCCGAACCGGAAGTAAGATCTCCTATTTTCTCCGCCTCTATTTCAGCCAGCTTGTCTTGCGCCAGCAGAACTGCCGTGGTGCTGAACTTTGCCTCGGTGGCCAGCGACACGCTCTGGGACTGTGAGCCAAGCACAGCCGTCAGAGCAATTGCTATTATGGCCATGGCGACCATGACTTCTAAAAGTGTAAACCCGGGTGATTTTTGAAAACGGACTGAAATCATGTGCAATATACTCAAGATGCTTCAAATTCGACGTACCCTTTTAGAACTTTTACCTTTGTGAGGAAAGGGCTCAAGAGAAGGCTAAACTGTCGGCCGTCTTCTGCCGACAGATGGATAACTGAATGTTCGACGTATCCGTTCTTATCAAAGCGTATCGTGGCCTTGCCTATTCTCTTTTTCCCTTTTTCCCTCCGCCAGATATCGACTATCCGGACGCCGTCCGGAATCTCAAAGGCCTTCTCGCCGGCCAGCGCCCGTTCTTCAGCGGTCATGCCGTCCGTCTCTATCCAATACCTGTTTGATTCAAAGTCAAAATGGAGCATATAGACTTTTTGTTCCCGGATTGCCTCGCTTTTCAAGGCCGCAATAGTCCCTACCATCCGGCGCACCGTCGTTTTGAGTTTATCGGTCAAGAATGCATAGCGGAATTTCGGCACTGCCAAGAAAAGTGTCAGTCCGATTAGGAAAATGACAACAGTCAGTTCAATGAACGTAAACCCTTTGTTTGCAATCTTCATCTTAAGAGATGGAGCGAGCGCCCTGACTTCTATTCAAGCTCCCAGCTGTTTATATCTTCATCCTTGCCTTCACCTCCGGGTTCTCCGTCCGAACCATAGGAAGAAAGATCGTAGTCTCCGTGTATTCCGGGGCACAGATAAACATACTCATGGCCCCAGGGGTCCTTCGGTACCTTTCCTTTTTCCAGGTAACCTCCTTTTCGCCATGCCTTGGGAAGCTGGCCCACTGAAGGAGGTTCGACCAGGGCCTGAAGACCTTGTTCCGTGGTTGGATAGCTCCCGTTGTCGAGCTTGTACAATTTGAGGGCAGTCTCAATGCTCTCAATCTGGACCTTGGCCTTCATACGCCTGGCCTCTTCCGGTCTGCCCATAATCCTGGGGACAATCAGCCCTGCGAGAATGCCCAGAATTACCATGACCACCATGAGTTCGATGAGTGTAAAACCGCGTTGTGCTTTATTCTTTCTCATAATGCCTCTCTGGTAAAATCATGTACAAGAAAAATTGGAGTACTCGTGTTACTCCACCTCCCCATCACTCCATCACTTTGCTTTCTGTTGTTTTCAGTGAATCATTTGATTCATCTCAAAAATTGGAAGCAATATCGAAACAACGATAAACCCAACAATAAGGCCCATGAACAGGATCATTACCGGCTCAAGCATTGATGTCATGGCCATGACATGAGATTCCACATCTCTTTCGTATGTATCGGCAACCTTGTTCAGCATCGCCTCAAGTTCGCCGCTCTGTTCGCCGACAGAAATCATTTGAACTACGATGGATGGAACCCACGGGCTTTGTGCAAGAGATCCGGCAAGGCTTTTGCCGGCCTGAATTTCCTCCATCGCATCGTCGATCATCCTTGCAATGATTACATTGTTGACAATATTACGTACGATTTGAAGGGCGGATATGAGCGGAACTCCACTCTGAAGCAAGCTGCCGAGGGTACGGCCAAATCTGGCTACGGCTATTTTGTTGTTCATGGAACCGAAGACCGGTATGCGAAGCTTCATCTTGTCCCACATGTAACAGCCCTTCGGCGTTTTCTTGAATTGCTTTAATGCCATGACAACAGCCGCCATTATCAGGAAAAGAATCCACCAGAAGGACTTCAAAAAATTGCTCACGCCGATCAAGATCACGGTGGGCAGGGGAAGGACCTGGTGCATTTCTTTAAAGATTTGGGTGATATTCGGTACAATAAAAGTGATCAAGAAAAATAAGACCAGACTTCCAATAAAAAACATAAAAATTGGATAAGCGAGAGCTGCCCTAAAACGTCCTTTCAAGGTCTCCTGGTGCTCACCAAGATCTGCCAGGCGTTCCAGGACAAGGTCGAGAGACCCCGAAGCCTCTCCTGCCCGTACCATGTTGATATAGACGTTTGAAAATATCCTCGGATGTCTCGATAGGGCAAAAGCGAGACTGTTCCCCTCGTTCACCGATTCTTTTATCTGGGCAATGATCTTTTTCAGGAGCGGGTTTGTGATCTGGGATAATAACCCATCCAGGGCCCCCACCAATGGCACACCTGCTGATAGCAGGATGGATAGCTGCCTCGTCATCACAGAAATCTCACCTGCCTTAACTCGCTTTAACAGGTTTGAGACAGAAACCCGAGCGGATGAGGCGCCCTTGCGTACCGCGACAGTGGAGGTCTGCTTTACCCCCACCGGAAATATGCCGGAGTCCCTCAGCTTTTGGCGCGCCGCGACTGCGCTGTCGGCATCAATGATGCCGTTTACGTTCTTGCCAGAAGGGTCAATGGCTGTATATTCATAAACAGGCATGGTCTGTTACCCCTCTTTCTTCAAGTAAACCAGGTACTCCTGATTTCCCTTCGGACCAAGAATAGGGGAGGGAATGATTCCAGACCGGCGCAGACCAAGGTCAACAAACATATTCCCAAGTTCCTTAATTACTGTTCGATGCAGCTTTCTATCGCGCACCACGCCCCCTTTGCCTACCAATCCTTTTCCAACTTCAAACTGCGGCTTAACCAGGCAGATCATATGGCCAGGGCTTTTAAGAAACTTTAAGACAGCAGGGGCAACAATTTTAAGAGAGATAAACGAGACATCAATACAGACCAGGTCCACAGGTTCAGGAATGGCAGTTGCATCGATGTAACGGATGTTGGTCCTCTCGATGACAGTGACACGCTCATCTGAGCGCAGCTTCCAGTGGAGCTGCCCGTAGCCCACATCTACCGCCGTCACATGCCTCGCCCCCCGCTGGAGGAGGCAATCGGTAAATCCTCCCGTGGATGCACCAACGTCTAAGCATTCTAAATTGGTAACATCAATTTCAAACGCATCCAGTGCCGCTTCCAGCTTAAGGCCGCCACGGCTGACATATGGCATTCCTCTGCCTGTGATTTGAATGTCGGCATGCTCGGAAACCAGGCTGCCGGCTTTGAATACCGTATGTCCATCGACAGAAACATCGCCCGCCATGATCATAGCCAGGGCACGGCGGCGACTTTGAGCAAGCCCTTTTTCAACCAAAAGGGTGTCCAAACGTCGTCTGGGCACCTTCATATGGTTGTCGGCCTTCATTTTTTTCCGTTCATGAACTTTCTCACGGCATCTGCAATGCCACGGGCGTCAAGATGATGTTTTGCACGCAAAATCTGCTGAGTGCCGTGTTGTACAAAGACATCCCGAATGCCAAGTCGTAAAACGCGATTCCCCGTAACGCCCTCA
>QMMV01000264.1 GCA_003647435.1 Deltaproteobacteria bacterium
CTACCGCATATCCGTCGAAACCGATATCGACAGCAGCATCAACACCTTGGGCGCGAAGGTCGCGAAACATGCCTCCCTGAACTATGCCAAAAAGAGCACCTGCTTGTGGGTTATGGGTTTCCTTGCAACGTCTTGCCCAGTCGGTGCTCAAACGCAAGGCTCTTTCCACCTCAGCGCGAGTGGCCGGATAGGCTATACACTCGTCCAAACACATCATGATGTCGGAGCCGAGTGCCTCCTGCATTTTCATTACCTTTTCGGGGGTAAGGAGGTGTTTTGAGCCGTCGATGTGGGAGCGAAAGGTTACCCCCTCGGTAGAAACATTCCTCAGCTTTGCCAGGCTATAAATCTGGTAGCCGCCACTGTCCGTCAGAATAGGTCGTCCCCAGTGCATGAACCGGTGGAGCCCCCCAAGCCTTGATATAAGATTGTGCCCGGGCCGGAGGTAGAGGTGGTACGTATTTGCTAATATGATTTGAACACCAAGCGCGCAAAGTTCCTCAGGGGTGAGCGATTTCACGGTAGCCTGGGTCCCTACAGGCATAAAGGCAGGTGTATCTACCGTTCCATGCGGGGTATGTATCCTTCCAAGCCGGGCGTTACTTTCTTCTGATTTGTATGTGATTTCAAACGAAAAGGTCATATTCGTCGGGCATGCAGGCTACAAGATCAACATCGCATCACCGTAGCTGAAAAAACGGTATTTCCGGCGGATTGCGTCCTCGTAAGCCTGGAACACAAAACAGCGGCTCGCAAAGGCACAAACCAGCATAAGGAGAGTGCTTTTGGGAAGATGAAAATTTGTAATCAAGGCATCAATCACCTTGAATCTAAAGCCTGGATATATGAAAAGATCGGACTCACTCGATTCAGCCCTTATGCGACCGTCGGCCTCTGCAGCCGACTCCAGAGCCCGTACCACGGTGGTTCCGACTGCGATGACACGCCGGCCCATACATTTAGCCCGATTGATTACAGCAGCAGCCTCATCGGTAATAGTGTATGTTTCAGGATGCATTTGATGTTGCCTTATATCTGTGACGCGCACAGGCAGAAATGTCCCATAGCCGACATGAAGTGTTATGGGAACGACTTCTACCCCATTTTCAACGAGCCGGCTGATCAATTCCTCTGTAAAGTGAAGCCCTGCAGTGGGGGCTGCAATAGCCCCGGCTCTATCGGCATAAACCGTTTGGTAACGCTGGCGATCATCGCAGGGTGCAGAGCCGGGTCCGTTCCGTTTTATGTATGGCGGGAGTGGAATCTCGCCAATGCTTTGAAGGATTGTATCAAAGTTTCCAGCAAACCTGAACTCTAACTTAAAAATGCCATCGGCGGCTTCAAGGACTTTTGCCGAAAGCCCTTTATCGAAGAAAATCCTCGATCCTGTAGGGGGGCGTTTGGAGGCCTTTACCAGGCACCGGCAGGAAAACCTCCCTGTATCCTGCTCACCCTGGATGTGGTGCGGATAATCAAGCAAGAGAACTTCGACCTTGCCCCCTGTTTCCTTAACACCCTTGAGTCGTGCAGGCACAACCCGGGTGTTATTTATAACAAGAAGGTCTCCAGAGTGCAGGAGGCCTGTAATGTCCGAAAAGCGGCAGTCGGTTATCTTGTTTTTCCCCCTGTCCAGCACCATCAGGCGGGATTGATCCCTGCGCGGTGATGGCGCCTGCGCAACCATCTCCGGAGGGAGGGTGTAATCATAATCGCTTAACAAGTACATGTTTCTCGGTCGATATTCAGTTTCTGGCGCTTACCCGTCTGCCGGTTGCTCAACATCCGGTATCAGCTATCCGGCCCTCCGACCGCCCAGGGGCGATTCGCGAATCGCTCCTGCGGCCTGAAGAAAAAAAATCGTAACACTTTAGCTCTTTTAAAAAACAGACATACGCACTAATATTTTCAAAAATCTAAACTGATACAAAAAATCCAGTTACGAAAATTTGCGTGAAAAAGCGGCGCCTTTTCCCAGTTCTTCCTCTATCCTCAACAGCTGGTTATACTTGGCGATGCGCTCGCTTCGGCAAGCAGATCCTGTTTTTATCTGCCCGGCATTGAGCCCCACGGCCAAATCGGCAATAAATGTATCTTCTGTCTCTCCCGAACGGTGTGAAATAACCGTTTCGTACCCTGCCTCTTTTGCCATTTCCACGGTCTGTAAAGTTTCAGTAAGTGTTCCAATCTGATTCAGCTTGATAAGAACGGCATTGGCGATACCGCGGGCAATCCCTTCCTGAAATATCTTGGGATTGGTCACAAAGATGTCATCTCCTACAATTTGTATTTTTGATTCCAGGCGCTCTGTCATCATCTCCCATCCAGCCCAGTCCTGTTCAGCCAGACCATCTTCAATCGAGAGGATCGGATATGTATCTACAAGTTTTTCATAGTAATCGATCATCCCTGAGGCATCTAAGCCCTCTTTACCCTCGCCCTTCAAAACGTATTTTTTCTCATGATAGAAGCCATTCGCCGCTGAATCGAGGGCAATGCCAATATCCTTGCCGGGCTTATAACCTGCGCTTTCGATGCCTGACATAATAAAGCGGATGGCCTCTTCATTCGAACTCAAATTAGGCGCAAAGCCCCCTTCATCACCTACGGACACATCGTGCCCTGCAGCCTTTAGGATTTTCTTCAGCTCGTGAAATGTCTCCGCCCCCATCCTGATTGCCTCTGCAAAGGTGTTGGCTCCAAAGGGGACAATCATGAACTCCTGAATATCGAGGTTGTTATCAGCGTGGGCGCCGCCGTTGATGATGTTCATCTGCGGCACGGGAAGAAGCCTCGCGTTAATACCCCCTATATAACGGTACAGGGGAATCTCCAGGGCTTGACTGGCGGCCCTGGCAGCAGCAAGGGAGACACCGAGAATGGCGTTCGCCCCCAGTTTAGATTTGTTGGGTGTGCCATCAAGCTCTATCAGGCAGTTGTCAAGCGCCGCCTGCCCGGCAGCATCCATCCCCATAATGGCAGGCGCAATAATCGTCGTCACATTTGATACGGCTTTTAAAACGCCTTTCCCACCATAGCGCTTCTTGCGTCTGTCCCTCAGCTCAAGTGCTTCCCGCTTACCGGTGGATGCCCCTGAGGGGACGGCCGCACGTCCCACTACGCCGCTGGCGACCGTTAGTTCTACTTCCACGGTGGGATTTCCCCGCGAATCGAGAATCTCTCTTGCACCAACATGAACGATCTCAGTCATAAGAGCCTCCTTTCCTTTGTGCCAACTCGCACCTCTGCCCTCCAGGGCAGCCGGATTCTTCCATTCCTTAGAACGAAGTAAGTACCCATGTTCCCGGATTCAGGGTTCACAGTTGCTTGCCTTGAGCTCTTCGTATTTCTTGAGATGTAACCGCCGAGCCATTCTTTATGGAAAGGAATGTTATTTATACGAATTTCAATGTTCAGTCATTTACGGCCTGTTGCCCAAATCCCTTTTCGCTTGGTCTAAAACGTTTTTTGACAAATCTAAGGCTTGCTACAGGCGATGTCAAAACTCGCCCTCCGGGCTCAAACAGTTAACGTCGCTAATCTTCCGCTTCGCCAAGATTTGTTAGCAAAAAAACGTTTTAATGACCGCTCAAAGGAATTTTTGTTTGGGCAACGGCCCACTTAACCGTGAACCCCGGAACTTTGAACCTGAATAGTTGCGTAAACTTGGGCTAAAGTATTAGTATCAGTTTAGCTTTTTGAAAATATTATTACGGACAGGCCATCCGATTGGAGACCGTCTCAAACTCGAGCCTAACTGAGCGTAAAGAAAAAACAGCGCTTAGAAGTTCAAATAACATCCATTCGCTCACAAGATCAGTTATCGTCAAGGGTGAATATCCAGGATACTGTTTTTTCTCAACGGTCAGTAATGCTCTCAGGCAGTGACGAAGTCACCACTGGTGAGGCCTGCCCACTCCGTATGTCTGTTTTTTAAACGAGCTAAAGTGTTACAAGTATTACAAGCATAAATTTTCTTACAGGGAGTGTCAATTAC
>QMMV01000265.1 GCA_003647435.1 Deltaproteobacteria bacterium
CACAGTTATATCGTTTACGGTCCATTGGTGGTTGGAACCACATCGGTGATGTACGAGGGGTACCCGCTTTTCCCTGCGCCTGACCGTATGTGGAGTATAATAGAAAAACACGGAATCAATATCCTGTATACGGCCCCGACAACCATCAGGATGCTCATGAGGTTCGGTGCTCAGCACCCGAAGAGGCACGACCTTAGTACACTTCGTATTCTTGGTACAGTGGGTGAACCGATCAATCCTGAAGCATGGGTCTGGTATTATAACAACGTGGGGAACCAGAACTGCCCGGTGATGGATACGTGGTGGCAGACCGAGACGGGGATGTTCATGGTCACACCCACTCCATGTAATGTATTAAAGCCGGGTTCGGCGTTCAAGTCGTTCCCCGGCGTTCATGTAGACGTGGTGGACGCAAATGGTGAGCCGGTGGAACCCGGCAAGGGTGGGCATGTAGTGGTCAAAGAACCCTGGCCTGCAATGCTCACCACTTTGTACAAGGACCCGGAGAAATATAAAGAGATCTACTGGTCAAAGATCCCTGGTGCGTATCTGGCCGGAGATATTGCCACGAAAGACAAAGACGGTTATTTCTGGTTCCAGGGCAGATCCGACGACGTGCTCAACATTGCAGGTCACCGGATTGGCACGGCAGAGGTGGAAAGCGCCTTAGTTAGCCACAAGTACGTGGCGGAAGCCGCCTGCATCGGTGTGCCTGACAAGGTTCGTGGAGAGGTAGCGAAGATTTTTGTCACTTTAAAGGAAGGCGTGGAAGAAGACGAGGACACTCTGATAGAGGAACTGAAAGCGCATGTCCGGAAGGAGCTTGGCCCGATTGTCCTCATCCGCGGGATCACGTTTCATGATAAGCTTCCCAAAACCAGGAGCGGCAAGATCATGCGCCGGGTACTCAAGGCACGAGAGCTGGGCTTGAAAGAAGGTGACCTGTCGACTCTTGAGGAATAAGTCTTATCTGACTGCTTGCCAGTGGAGGCCACCGCCTCTGCTGGCTACAATGCCGTAAGCCGTAAACAACATTACTCAGTAACTTTGTTCCTCTGTGCCTGTTTGATTACAACGCACGTATCACATGTTAACCATATGATGGAACTGCCATTAGATAAGGTTATGGCTTTTCTGAAAGCGGTTTGCCCGTTTTCAGAACTTCCGGAACCGGTCTTGAAGGGTATCGTAAGGACCCTCCTGATTGAATACTTCCCCGAGGGGGAAGTCATATTGTCGGCCGGTCCTGTGGATAATGCCTTTCTCTATCTCGTGAGTTCAGGTGTGACACATTGTTTTAAAAAGGATGGGGCGAAGGTTACTACACTCAGATACGTTTCAGAGAGAGACCATTTTGGGAGCGAGACGATATTGACCGGGAGATGCAGATACACTGTTCAGGTGGTTGAAGACACTATCTGCTATTTATTGAAACCGGAAGTATTCAAAGAGCTTGAAGGCCGATTTGATGGTTTCAGGCAATATTTTCAGACAATAAATAGCCCTCTCAGCGTGCAGATAGCGGAACATATAGCTTTCAGGGAGAAAAGTTCTCTCCAGCAGCTACCCGGGAGGGTAAATGAAACATCTTCGCAGTTTAAGACCTCCATCGGTATGCTGGTGAGCAGAGAGCCTGTTTGCTGTGGGCTAAAAACCACGGCGTCTGAGATTGCAAGAATCATGGCTTTTTCAGGCGTCGGCTCAGTAATTGTGGCAGAAAAAGAAACACCACTCGGGATTGTAACAAAAAATGATCTTACGGCAAAAGTCCTGGCCCGGGGACGAAAAAGTGACATTCCCGCTTCTGAGATCATGAGCAAGAATCTTCTGAGTCTCGATCGCAACGACTCGTGCTTTGAGGCTTCCCTGCGCATGGTGGAAAATCACTGTCACCACATGGTGGTCACAAAAGAAGACAGGCTCTATGGAGTGATTTCCCAGCACGACCTGATACTTTTGCAGGGCGCGAATCCCGTTGCCGTCGTAGGGAGCATATATAAGCAAAAAGACGTTGCCGGAATAAAAAAATGTGTGCGCGATATGTCCATTGTTCAGGAGGTCCTTCTAAGGGAAGGTGGCAGGATGCCGCAAATTTGGGCCCTTATGAGTACCTTTAGAGACACCCTAACAAGGAGGCTTATAGTTCTTGCCATTGAAGAGATGAGAAAACGCGGGAAGGAACTCCCGGTGCTCAATTTTTGCTGGATTACCTTTGGAACCCCGGGCCGCAAAGAAACGCTATTAAGGGAAAATTATCTCGAAGGGTTCATATATAAGGATCCACAAGGCGGGTTGAAAGACGAAACAGTCGATTACCTGAAAACACTTTGCGCGATGGTAAAGGATGGTCTTGTAGAATGTGGTCTCTTGGATCGGAAACACGGACAGGTGCTGTGTTTGTCTGAATCGAAGTGGAGGGAGTGGTTCGACGGACTCATGGCGGGGGAAACCCCCTTAGACGCTGACAATCTTCGCACATTTGACTTCAGAGGCGTTTGCGAAGAGGGCAAAACCGTAGAAGAACTCCGGCAATATGTGTTTGAAGCTGCTCGGCGCAAGCCCCGTTTTTTGAACCAGCTCAGGATGAGAACTAACCCGACTTTGATTCCCGTATGTTTCTATCGTGACCAGGTGGTCAGCTCAGGTACAAAGAGAGAAACATTAAACCTCAGAGATGAGGTGCTGACCCCTCTGGTAGGTGTTGTGCGGCTGATGGCCCTTGAGAGAGGAATAATGGCGTTCAGTACCATCGAGCGCCTGAGAGCGCTTTGTGAACTGGGAGCAATCGATGGCGAAAAAGGAAAGGACCTTGAAACGGGATATGAATGGTTCGTAAGACACTGCTTGCAAAAGGCACTCTATGAGAAAAGGCCCCTCGATTGGGCTGTTGAACCGGGTAAACTATCTCCTGATGAAAGGCGGCTGTACGTTGAAAGTTTCAGGCTTGTAAGGGATTTCGTCGCAGGGAGTGAGGAGGAGTAGGGGCGATTCATGAATTGCCCATGCAGGCTTCAACATGCTTTTCAAATACATCAGGCAAAAGGCCTACGAGAAGAAGCTTCGAGCTCTGGACGTCCCGGATGTGTTTAGAAGCTGCTTTGAACAGGTGAAGAATTTGGAAACCAGAAAACATATTAGAGATATCGGATTCATTGTTTTTGACACAGAGACCACGGGGCTTAGACCGGCCAGGGGCGATGTGTTGCTGTCAATAGGGGCGCTGGGTTTCACCCGCGGGCGTGTTGATCTTTCAAAGAGTTTCTATGAGTTGATAAGGCCGGAACGTGAGATTCCTCGCGATTCGGTGCTGGTTCATACCCTTACACCGGGTAAGATGAAAGATCTCTCTCCTGTATCAGATGTTCTCGTCCGGTTTCTTGAATTCTGTCAAGGAGCAGTCCTGGTAGGGCATCACACAGCCTTTGACGTGGAATTTATAAACGCAGCACTGAAGAAATACTTTGGATTACCCCTGGCAAACAGGGTGCTTGATACAGCCAAGATAGCAAGGGGTATCCAGAAAACACAAGAGCCTGGCAAGGTTGCAATTGAAGGAGCAAGAAACTTCTCGTTAGACTACCTGGCCAAAAGTTTCAATATCAAGGCGCCTGACAGGCATGATGCATATGCTGATGCGCTTGTTACCGCACTGATATTTCAGAGACAGATAGCGCTCCTTCAGAAAGAGGGGATGAGCAGGCTCAAGGACTTCCTGAGGATAGGAGAAGTGAGATAGACAAAGTTCCCCGACAGGTCGGGGTTCAATGTTAGATCAAAGCAGGCAGTAAGCATTAAGCAATAAGCAGCAACCGCGAACCCGAAACCTGTCTCATTACATATCTCGGAATTTCTATAACCTCTTGACATCATAGATATTTATTAGCCCTATTGCAAACTCGCTCAGGGAATAATGGAATGATGGAACAGTGGAATGATGTACAAGAAAAAAGAGGTTCCGACGCAGAGCATCGGAACCAGGATA
>QMMV01000266.1 GCA_003647435.1 Deltaproteobacteria bacterium
GTCAAGAACCAGAACCGACGGGGCGAAGCTTTCGATGGCCTGCCTGCCGGCTCGATAACGGTCTTTTCCGACCAGCACGGGAATCCCATTTAATCCTGAAGCCAGTAGCTGCGGTTCATCACCAGATACGTCAGGCGGCATTAGTATCTTGTTGCCGTCCGATACTATTCCCCCGGATCCCTGGGCAAGGCCCCCATATCCTCTGCTGAGGACAGCCACTTTCAGCCCGAACCCTTTCAACAAATTTGCTATATACTGCGTCATCGGTGTCTTGCCTGTGCCCCCCACGGTGATGTTGCCGATGGATATCACCTTGCACGGAAGACTCCTTTGCTTAAATATACCGTTCTCATATAAATATATCCTCAGTCGCACTGCGAGCTCGTATATCCGGGAACAAGTATAAAGTATCCTTTCGACAGGTCGCGAAAGACGCTGGTCGTCTGTGTCTGCCTGAATGATTACCTTTTGGATCCTATTTTGGAGCCGAGGGATCATGATCCCGCCCTTCGGAAGATGTCCTGAACGCAGGCCTCAAAAAGCTTTCAGCAACTCTTAAAGTTCTATCCACTGCACCCCTGTTCATACAAAATACCTCGTAGGCCCGTTCTCCCATACTGCGACTATGTTTGCCATCGAGCAGGAGCGCCTTGACCTGCCTTGAGAGCTCGGCATCATTCCTCACCTCGACAGCGGCACCATTCTCGAGAAGCATCCTGGCGATTAGCTCGAAATTGAACATATATGGGCCGAAAAGAATCGGTTTTTTCAAAGCAGCAGGCTCAAGGGGGTTTTGGCCGCCGAGATTTACCAGGCTTTTACCCACGAAGACCACGTCTGCTATAGCATATAGTCGCCTGAGCTCACCAATGGTGTTGACGATGACCACATCGGGCAAGCCTCTCGTAAGCTTGTCCACTTCAGTTTTCAGCACAGCAGCAAATTCGGCTGCGGCGAACATCTGCTGCAGGCGACTGGCACGGACCGGATCTCTTGGCGCCACAACCAGGACAACGTCAGAAAAGCTCCTTCTCAATGCCTTAAAACAGGACAACAGCGCCCCTTCCTCCCCCTCGTGCGTGCTTCCGGCTACAAAGACCCTGCTTTTTGAACCGATCTTCAGGGAAACTCTCAGCTTCTCTATCTCTTCAGCCGGTATGCAAAGCGGCGGCTGATCAAACTTGATATTCCCTGTAACGTAAACCCTGTCTCTTGGAGCTCCCAAAGAGATAATGCGGCCGGCATCTGTCTCTGTCTGCATGCAACAGCAGGCAAATTTTCCCATGATGTATCGTGCAAATGAAGCTGCTTTTTTATATCGCTTGTATGAAGCAGATGAGATTCTACCGTTGACAAGAATCGCCGGCACACCTTGTTTGTTGAGCTCGTTTAAGAAATTCGGCCACAGGTCTGTCTCTATGAGGAAAAAAACCGAAGGGGCAATATGCCGAATGATGTTTCTTGTTATCCAGACAATATCATAAGGAAAGAAAAAGATGCACTCCGTCTCTCCGGCAAGAGATTTGTGAGCTATCTCATAGCCGCTCCGAGTTGAAACCGAAAAAACAAGGGGATGTTCGGGATAGTCTTTTTTCAGTTTCTTTACCAGGGTTGCCGAGGAAAGAACCTCCCCGACAGAAAGGGCATGTATCCATATCGGGCGGGTGGGCAAAGGCAGGCAAGATGGCCGCATGGTAAGGCGCTTGAAGATTGTCGTCTTTCTCTTTTCAAGAGTCAGAGCCCTTACCACGAAAAAAGGAAGCCCCAGGGCTCCCCCCAACAAAAACAAGATGTTGTACAACAACATCATTTCAATATGCCTAACTTCCTTTGTCCCTCTTCGGTGGCGTACTCGTCCTTGAACTGCAGCTCGTAAAGTTTTCGGTATTCGCCATCTAAAGCAAGGAGCTGCTCGTGCTTACCTTCTTCCACGATCCTGCCGTTTGCAATCACAACGATCCGGTCAGCGTGGCGGATGGTGGAGAGCCTGTGGGCAATTACAAAGGTGGTTCGACCCTTCATGAGATTATCAAGGGCCTGCTGGACTGCCAGTTCGGACTCGGTATCCAGCGAGGAAGTCGCCTCATCCAGGATCAGGATGGGGGCATTCTTTAACAGCGCACGGGCAATGCAAATCCGCTGTTTTTCCCCACCTGAGAGCCGCACCCCCCTTTCTCCGACCACGGTGTCAAACTTGTCGGGAAAACTCTGAATAAAATCATAAGCATAGGCAGCTTTTGCCGCTGCGATAATCGCCGATTCCGAAGCCTTCACATCCCCATAGGCAATGTTGTTTCGAATAGTGTCGTTAAAAAGAATGGGGTCCTGGGTCACGATGCCTATCTGGCTGCGAAGCGAGGCGATAGTGAAATCGCGGATATCATGCCCGTCGATGAGGATGCTCCCTTCGGTGACATCGTAAAAGCGCGGGATTAGATTCACCAGCGTGGTCTTACCCCCGCCGCTCATGCCCACCAAGGCTATCACTTCGCCGCTTTTTGCCTCAAGATTGATCTCTTTTAAGACCATATTTCTGTCATATGCGAACGAGACGTTGCGGAAAACGACGGGGTGGCGGCCGTCCCTGAGTACCAGGGCATCTTTACGTTCTACGATGTCTGATTCGGTATCGAGGATATCATATATTCGAATGGCGGCTGCCAGGCCCTCCTGTATGGTATTGTTCAGGGGACTGATTCTCTTGACAGGCTCATACAACATGATCAACGCAGCCATAAAAGAAAAGAAAGTGCCGGGGGTTGATGCCCCAATGATGACTTTGTATCCCCCATACCAGATGATGAACATAGCTCCGATCCCGCCAAGCAACTCCATTACGGATGGAGATATCGACCTGATAACAACCGCCTTCATCTCATAGTTGAATAATTCAAGCGTTCTTTGAAAAAAACGCTCCCCTTCATATTTTTCCATTCCAAAGGCCTTCACAATCCGGGTGCCTGTGAAGGTTTCCTGGAGAAGAGAATTCATCTTGGCAATTGCTTCCTGGCAGCGGGTACTTAATTGTCGCATTCTTCTTCCGAATTTGACAACAGGCACCACTGCAAGAGGGAAGACCACGATTGCAATGAGGGCAAGCTTCCAGTCCCGGTAAAAAAGAACAAATAGCAGGCCAACAATCGAAAAAGCATCTTTTAGAACTGCGGTAATAGCATTTGAAGTCATGCTTTTCACTACATTGACATCGTTTGTAATCCTCGACATCAAAGTGCCCGTTTTGTATTTGTGGAAAAAAGATAGAGGCAACATCTGGATATGACTGTAAAGCCTATCGCGCAACTGCTTGATAATGCTGTGGCCGACATAATTCATCAGGTACGCCTGTCCAAAATAACATCCCCCTTTTACGACATAAAGCAAGACAATAGCGATGGGGAGAAGTTTGAGCATTTTCATATCTTTTTTGAAAAAGATTTCATCCAGGACAGGCTTGACAAGATAGGCTGTTCCGGAAGTGAGAACTGCCACGCCCACCATAAAGAGCATTGCCAGAACAAGGCGCCCCCAATGTTGTCTGACAAGCTCAAGGATTCGCCTGTATATCTTTAGTGAATCTTTCCCATGCTTTTTAGCCATTGTGAATGACCTCTTAAAAAGTCAAAATTAGACGGCAGGGTAGGGGAGATTCATGAATCGCCCCTGCGACTACGCCGCAGAGCCTGTCCCCGTGAAAACAGGGCAAAGATGCAGCTCAACGCACTCCCGCATGGTCGGGGGTTTACGAAGCCGTCATTTTTTTTGTATTGTAATTGGAGAGACTTCCTGATTTCAATCTATCCTGTGCCCATAATATTGGTCTGCAGTTTTTGTAATGCGATTCAGTTCCTCTTCAAGGATTAGACGATAGCTTTCCTGTTTCTCTTTGCTGAGCCTGCAAGGCACTGAAATAAGTCTGCCATATATAAC